>JBMYOR010000113.1:0-7745 GCA_049599535.1 Bacteroidia bacterium
AATTTTTACCCGCCATTTCAAATACATTCTTACTTGGCCATTGAGCATAGGCAATGTAGTCTCCGTTTTCGTCAATATGCAGCCTTGACCCATAGCTGCCCTCAAATTCATAAATAAGCTCGGTAAGCGCTTCCCAAGCTCGTTTAAATTGATTTACTTTATTTGATTTTACATTAAATTTATAAATAAGACAGTACATTTAAGCTAAACAATTTAAAAGTGAATTCTAAAAGTATAATTATTTACAATGGTAGGAAAAGGTGAAATAAAAACTACGCATAAGAGCCACGGCCTTTACTGCGAAGTTGAATTGACTTTGCATAAGAAAGAAACTGGTTTAAATAATTCGATATCTTATGATCCCAGCACACAAGTAATGAACCATCATATTGGCAGTATAAATTTCGGAATTGAAATTGCCCAAAGAGCAATAAAAAGAGAATCCAGTTTTTTTAGACCATATAATGTGTTAATTACCGAATTTAAAACTGTGGTAATGGATGAAAACCCAATAGCCATTTGTTGGGCTACAATGCTAGCCTATTGGCATGCCTTAGGTTATAATGCATATGAAATGAATAAATGGGCCGAATTAAAAAATGGAGAGCTTATTATTAGGGTTTAGTTACTTTTTACCAGGATATTTTACCCATTCGTTGTGTTTAAAATGACTCCACTCAACTTCTGCCAAATTTAAGTTTTGGTCAAATTGAAAAAAGTAGGCTTGTTTATTTACCCTAACACGACACCTAGCAGTAATAATAGGCTCATCAATTCCTTTATTAGCGCATTCTGATTTAAGTTTTTGTACAAACCAATACACAGCATCGGGGTGCGTGGCTAAGGTATTTCGTTGTTTATTACTTAAATAATTACTCAATTCAACTCGTTCTTTTTTTCGTGTAATAGGATCACGTACATAAAAATGAATGTTTCCGCCTTTTGATCTAAGCATCATACGCCAGCTCATTCTATGGCCTTCTTCAGTATAATCAACATTACCTTCAAACAAATTATGCCTTAATGGTAATAGTATATTCATTAGTAAAAAAGCAAGTATGGCAATAGTAATTGTACTATTTGTTTTATAATTTTTGGTATTTAGTTTATCAATTGCAGGCTTTGACTTTAAAAATAATGACCTTATAGTTTCAGGTTCAAAAAACAAAACCGTTATGGCAATCATTAAATAAGGAAACACGCCTATTTGAAATACTGCTGAATTAAATAAATGAAAGATTAAATTTAATGCAAAGGCCCAAATTCTGGTTTTGCGCCAAAGTAAAGCAGGTATTATTAATCCGTCAAAAACAATTCCTCCGTAGGCTATTAACCAAGGCATCCATTGTTGCTTGAGCAAAGGGCCAATTAACCAATAATGGCTTTTTTGCTTAAACCAAATGCTTATAGGTACCGCGTTTAGCCAATCTTCGTAAATCTTATTTACAGATGCATAACTGTAAACTATCCAAAATAGCCCTATTAATACTATGTAAACCCAATTGGGTGTTATATGACTACGCACTTTTGATTTAATCGAGTCAATAGAGAAAGCCCTGTGAGCTGGTAAAAGCAACATTAAAAAGCATAAAACCACCATTAAATAATAATGATTATTATAATGTGATTTTTGAGAAAGATAAACTGACCACCAAAGCACTCCATACAAACCTACAGACCATTTGTACTTATAGCCTATCATTACCATTAGGCCCAAAATTGCCATTGCCGCATACCAAAAATAGGCCGTGGGACCATGTATTATTTGCGCCAACCAATCAAATCCTAAAAAAGGAATTGTCATTTTACTGGTAACAAAAACAGTTTTTACCCAACCAGTTATAATGGCACCAAAAGCTTCGGCAAATAATAAAAAGCCAAATAAGGCTCTAAAAATTACCAGTGGACTATTGTCAACAGGTTTAAAAAACCATAAGTTAAGCTTAGAAAACATGCTACAAATTAAAGTAACTCCCTTTGAGTTATTGGCTTTTAAACCTTTCCTTAACCTTTTCAATTAAATTAAAAAGATAGTAGCATTTAACTAGCCACGGGCATACATGGCTTCTCGTTGCTCTTTAATATCAGGGTTGGTTATATACTCATCATAAGTACACAGCTTGTCAATAATACCGTTTGGCGTAATTTCAATAATTCGAGTACATACTGATTGCATAAACTCATGATCATGTGATGTAAACATCAACGAACCTTTGTAGTTTTTTAGCGCAGTATTAAAGGCTGTAATCGATTCAAGATCAAGGTGATTAGTTGGCTCATCAAGCACTAAAAAGTTGGCTTGTTGAAGCATCATTCTCGAAATCATACAACGTACTTTTTCTCCCCCACTTAGCACATTGGCTTCTTTTAAGGTCTCTTCTCCTGAAAAAAGCATTCTACCCAGAAATCCTCGGATAAAAGTTTCGTCTTTATCAGTTGAGTACTGCCTTAACCAATCAATTAAGTTAAGCTTGGTTTCAAAGTAAGTTTCATTATTATTTGGTAAGTAGGCATTTGTTATGGTGGTACCAAATTTAAAATTGCCATTATCAGGCTCAATTTCGCCCATTATGGTTTTAAAGAATTGGGTAATCGCCATTGGATTTTTTGAAATCACCCCCACTTTATCTCCGCGCTGCAATGATATATTTACATTACTAAACAAAGGGGTGTCTTCATAATTCTTAGATAAATTCTCAGTTTCAAGAATTAAATCACCTGCATCTCTCTCTTGCTCAAAATTGATGTAAGGATACCTTCTACTTGAAGGTTTAATTTCATCAACATTCATTTTTTGTAATAACTTTTTACGAGATGTGGCCTGTTTAGATTTTGCAGCATTGGCACTAAACCTTTCAATAAACGATTGAAGCTCTTTTCTCTTCTCGTCCATTTTTTTGTTTCTATCAGACATTTGGCGAGCTACCAGTTGACTACTCTCGTACCAAAAAGTATAATTACCGGTAAACAATTGTACTTTTTGACGGTCAACGTCAGCAATATGAGTACATACGGCATCTAAAAAGTGCCTATCGTGAGAAACTACGATTACTGTGTTTTTAAAATTTGCCAAAAACTCTTCGAGCCACATTACAGTTTCAACGTCAAGATCGTTAGTAGGCTCATCGAGTAATAAAATATCAGGATTTCCGAAAAGCGCTTGAGCTAAAAGAACCCTTACTTTTTCTTTTCCCGTTAAATCTTTCATTAAACTGTAGTGCTTATCTTCAGTAATTCCTAAAGCGCTAAGCATACCGGCGGCATCACTTTCGGCATTCCAACCATCCATTTCTGCAAACTCAGCTTCAAGTTCGCCAGCCCTTATTCCGTCGGCATCGGTAAAATCTGTTTTGGCATAAATGGCATCTTTCTCTACCATTATATCATACAACTTTTTATACCCCCTAATTACTGTTTTAAGTACTTCTTCTTCGTCAAATTCAAAGTGGTTTTGTTTTAAAACGGCCATCCTTTCGCCGGGATCCATCCCAATTCTGCCTTGAGAAGCTTCAAGGTCTCCTGAAAGTAGCTTTAAAAATGTTGATTTACCAGCACCATTGGCACCAATAACACCATAGCAATTGCCTGGCGCGAATTTTAAATTTACTTCGTCAAAAAGTAATCGTTTTCCGAATCTGAAAGAGAGTTTTGTAACTGTTAGCATGTGATCTCAAAAAATTGCGGGTGCAAAAGTAGACAATGAGTATGTAGATTAAGGATATGTTGACATCTAATGTAAAATAGCACCTGAATTATTGTATTTCATAACTTTAAAGCCATAAACCAAATGTTTCCTTACCATTAAAGGTCTCATCATTTTAATAAATGCTGCATTGATTTATTTTTCATTTAATATGCCCTTTACAATACTGTTATAAGTCATTAAAAAATCAAGTACCCTAATATTAAACATGCTATTCTGTTAAACTTAAACCTACAATAACATGCACTAATTAAGCCATTTATTTTTGAATCAAACTATAGTATTATAATGGATCAAATAATTAAAATCGGTACAGAATTTAGATTATTTAATCATGAGTATTGAGCATTTTTAATTGAGAATAAATTGCCCCTTTATAGTATTCATTTTCATAATTCAACTAGCTAAATTGTTTTACTTTTATTAAGTGAATAAGTACACTATTCATTATGTACATCTAACTAGATTTGAAAAAAATTATATCTATGAAAAGTATTTTAGTAATGTTTTTACTCCTATTAACTTTTACTTTTAGCACAGGGCAACATGTAGATGCCGGTAATGGTCATTCATTAATTTTAGATTCAAATGGAGTATTATGGACTGTAGGCCGAAACAACTTTGGGCAACTTGGCAACGGCAACAATTTAAATAGCGCTACTCCGATAAAAGTTGAAGGCTTACCCAAGGTTTGGAAAATGGCCCGTGGCTATGATCACAGCTTGGCTTTAGACTACACGGGAACCATTTGGGCGTGGGGAAGAAATAATTATGGACAAATTTCAACTGGCGAAAAATATGATTATAACATACCTCAAAAATTAGAGTTTGGCATTGAGTTTACCGAAATTGAAGGTGGCCACTGGCACACGGTAGCCATTGCCAATGACAGCACGGTTTACACTTGGGGGCACAATTACTGGGGCGAACTGGGAAATGGAACAACAGAACACTCAATGTACCCAGTTCAGGTAATCTCAATAAACGAAATAGGTGATACCACTCTTTTAAAAGAAATCGTAGAAATTAAATGCGTTGGCTACCACACCTTGGCCAGAAACGCCAAAGGTGAAGTTTTTTCTTGGGGAAGCAATGAGTTTGGCGAGCTGGGCAATTCTAAAAGAAAACATGAAAATGTGGCCCACAAACTTGATCTACCAAAGGCAAAAGAAGTAGCCACCGGCTGGCATCATTCTGTAGTACTCGATGTTGACGGCAATGTTTGGTTTTGGGGAGAGCAGCATTCTAAAAAGAACTTTAAAAAAGAAAATAGGACGATTAAAAAACCTACTCTATTAAAAGAATTAAGCGGTATTGAAAAAATTGCTTGTGGTAGCTGGCATAGTTTAGCGCTTGATAATAAAGGACAAGTTTGGGGTTGGGGTAAAAACAATTTCGCCATGTTGGGCACTGGCGACTCAACTGCTGTAAGAAGTCCAATTAAACTTAAAGGATTTACTGATGTTGTAGAAATTGGTGGTGGTTGTTTTCAAACCATGGCTGTAACCCAAAATGGAAATATTCTAACTTGCGGAGACAACCCAAGCGGTCAACAAGGAATTGGTAACTACAAGCGAACTTATAATGCCGAAAAAATGATGGTAAACATGGCGGGGGTGCTAAGCTTTGACCCAAAAGAAAATCCAGAAGAGAATATGACATCAGATACTCAAGAATCATTCTTAGGAATTGATTGGACTTGGAAAAAGGTTATCATTAGCCTTTTGTTATTACTTAGCCTAAGCTTGAATTTTGTATTACTTAAGAGAAGGTAGTTTTTGAGTGACTCAGTTACTTGGTGAATGAGTATATGAGTGACTGAGTGACTGAGTGTATAAGTGACTGAGTGTATTAGTACGTGTGTGTATTGGAGTTTTTGTAGTTTAGAGCAGGTAGATTTGTCGTACGACTACTGATTAGTTAGCACCTAACTTTTGTTATTTATAATAAATATGAATTTATGTGACTGAGAATTGAGATTGCTATTGAATCATCCAATCTTCACTCTTTAAAACGACACTCTGATTCTGTAGTTAGTTGTTCCTTATTCGGCGGTTCGTTATGCAAAAAATCATAGCCCAATTATTTGCCATGTGAACTGTGATTTTTGATTGTTAAATTGACAAATTACTCATTTTGACCAAGCTGCCAACCTGAAGTAATTCTAAATGGCAACTCAAATTGATTAAAATTACCATAATCTCTAAATCCAGGACTTGTATTATATCTAAAACCAAAAGACAGCTCTAAATAAAACCTGCTATTACTTTGCCATTTTAAATAAGGTAAGTAAGCAATACCATAAGTGGCAAAAGACTTTTGCTGAAAAGGTGAAATACCAAAATAGCCAGATGTTAAACCGCCTATTGTAATACTTTTAATCTGTTTATATTTAGCCTTAAACCCAAAACCAAGATTTAATGCATTACCCCAATCAATTGAGCGCATTTCCAGCTCAAATTGTATCTCATGATTCCTTATTGGGCTAACATAACTCACATTTAAACCTAGATCATTTGAAATACCCGAACCCACATAATTGTTAAACCCAAACCCCAATTGTTGTGCTCCAAGACCACTTGAAACAAATAAAACCAAAAGCATTATACTATATCTCAACCCCATTGTTTCGCATTAAAATAGTTAAAGCATTAAAAAATTCATCCTGCTGATAATCAGCCGAAATATTTGCATCATTGTCTCCTTCTTGTGGGCCATAACTTCCAAATTGCGCATGATTACCCCCTAAAATAGTGTAGTAAACCGTTTTTTTATGTGTATCGCCCAAACCTAACATATATGGAGAATTAATGTAAACACCTTCAGGTAAATTGGCCTCGTTTTCTTCAAAAGTCACGAGGTCACTTAAACCATCAAGTTCAGCAATAAATGAAAAAACTGGTTGATTCCAATCAGACAAATTTGTTATTGAATATGATCCCATCATAAAAAGTCCTTCGTACTTATCGGGTTCATTACCTACGCTCATTGCGGCTACCACGCCACCAAGCGAATGGCCACCAATGTACCATTTAGTATCTTCAAACTCTTTTCTAACCCTTTTTGCTAGTTTAGAATTAAAAATGGCCAAATTACTACGCACTTTTAATATGATTACCTTCATTTTATGATCCACAACAAATCGATCAAAAGATTTAATATAGGCGTGAGCATCAACTAACCCACCTGGCACAAATAAAAGCCCAGTTTCATTTGATTCGGTCTCGGGTTCAATTAGTATATAATCTTGAGTTTCTGTTAATTTATAAAACTCATTAATTGATGGTGGTTCTTCTGGCAAATATGAACATGCAGTTGCCGCTACAAACCATACCGCAGCCATAAGTACTTTATTTTTCATTATTTACTTTTTAAATTTTAATGATGATAATACTTCAACAAACTCGCACCAATCTGGTTCTTTATTATTTACTGATTCGGCTCCGTATTTAATCATGTAAAGTATTCCGCTGTTAAACTCATGAATTAACAGCCCTTTTTGCCAAAAATGGCTAATTTCATTCTGATTTTTATTATCAAGCATTATGGGGCTTTTCTGATAAAAATTATTCATTTGATCAATGTAAAGATCGTTGCGTGTAAAAGTTACGATTGAGTAATGTTTTCTAATTTGCTTATTATAACTAATATACTGTACGCCTTCAACCATTTTAAAATAATCCTTTTGAAAACTCCCCATCCAGATATGAAAATATTTTCTGTTAGTAGAATCAGCGTTTCTCACACTAATTGCCCCTTTACCATGTGAAAAAACACCATTATTAAGTTTCCAAAATTTAGGGAGCTTTATACTGAAATAATCATTTTTCGTAACGAAATAAGTTGTAGTATCCTGTATTTGACATTGCTTTTTTTGCTCAGCATTGTACTTTTTTATTAAAGTGTTTTTTGACACACAGCCATTAATGAGTACAATAAAATAAAGCCATGCCATTTTTCTTAACAAATACATTTTACAAATGAACATAAATACTTGGGTATATATCCAAAAAGGCTTTTACAACATAAATAAAACTAATGG
>JBMYOR010000114.1:0-7707 GCA_049599535.1 Bacteroidia bacterium
ACGATTTTTAATCGTTTGTCCGTAACTATTTTTGATGACTTGTTTTAATTCTTTTCTAGCAAAGAAGATTCTACTCTTTACAGTTCCTAGTGGTAACTCTAATTCGTCAGCGATTTCTTGATATTTAAACCCTTCATAATGTCGGATAAATGGCACCCTGTATTCATCTGGTAAAGATGCTACTATTTTCATCAAATCATCCATTACCATTTTACTTTGAGCTCTATTTGGCTCTTCTTGCCTACCGTGGTCTAAATAATAATTATTTTCAGTACCGTCAGTAGTAATTCTCATTTTAGTTTTTCTGCGGTAATTATTAATGAAAATATTTTTCATTATAGTGTAAAGCCATGCTTTGATATTAGTGCCCTGCTCAAATTTTTCGCGATTGCTTAAAGCTTTGAACATAGTCTCTTGCAAGAGATCGTACGTATCTTCAAGGTCATTGGTGAGATTTAGTGCATATGGCTTTAAGAAGTCTTGCAAGGAAATAACTTTGGTTTGAAACTCTTGTGTTGACATTTGTTTAACTTTTGATGATTCAAACCTAAACAATATTTTCATACACACCAAACTTTTGTTTAACCATAAAACCCTTTTTGTTAAACAAAACAGCTAATACATGTAGTTACATCTAATTTGGCAACTACTCCCACTTTCTGTATTAACATGATTTAACAGCGCTCAATCAGTTTAAAGAGCATTTTACTACCAATCAAACGCAAAAACCATTTTGTTCAACTTTGAAACACCCACATATAAACAAAAGTTATTTACACTAAAAACTTTGTAAATACTGGAATTAACTAAGCGATTTTTGTAATATGACTTTAGTGCCAAGGCAAATTATTCTATCACTTATATGCACAATTGCTTTTTTGATACACCAGTTTACTGAGCCATTCATTCACTTTGTATTTATTGATAGTTACTTAGATGATATCTGCTTTTTGCCCGTTGCCTATGGATTTATTACGCTTGTGATTAGGAGCGTTATAAATGACAATTTTAAAATGAACCTACAAATGGTGCTTTTAGGCGTAATAATCACAGGTTTGGCTACAGAATGGCTTTTTCCGAAACTAAGCAACAAACACACCGGAGACATATTTGACATTGTAGCTTATACCGTTGGGGGAATCCTTTTTTGGTTTATCGGTTATCAATCACCTGTTAATTTAAAAGGTACAGCCTAACACTTTTGCTTAAATAGTAAATTCGTAAACATGAAGCATCATATATTTAAACTATCGTATCTATTTATTGCAGCTTTTATATTTTTGGGTAATAAGGGCACTGCACAGCTAGGAAGCAAGCAATATTTTGTAGAATTAAGTCCACTTTACTTTATACACAAAGGTGGTGGTGGTGCTATAGGAAGCGAGAAAAAACATTTTCAGAGCGGATTGGCCTTTAGCACATTTGATCCCGGATCATTTTATAGCGACGGTAAAATAATGGTATCAGGCTCTGTTAAAGCCGTTAGAGCAATGAGTTTTGAACCTTTTACCAAGTTTTATTTTAGCAAAGAACGAAAGTGGGTTTACCTAGGGCTAAACATTGTACCTCAATTTTACACCCTTCAAGATCAAACTACTGGCGAACAATCTTTAAGTATTAGTGCTTATGCAAAGCCACAAATTGGTTGCAGAGTTTTTCCATTTAAAAAAATATTGTACTTAGATGTGGGCTACGCAATGAGCGTACATTTATTTGATAGCGATATTACAGAACTAAAACAAGCTGAATTAACCTGGAACGATTATGTTGGAGCTCCTCAGATTAGTTTAGGCGTTAGAATCAAATAACGATTTTTTTAAAATGCATAGGCTTTACTTAATACTTTTTACTCTATTACTTACAGCTTGCAATAGAGATCAGGATATAATTAACAATAACCCTTTTATAATAGGTGAAAATGATGCACCAATGGTTATTGCTCACGGAGGCGCCAAAGCTTTGTTTCCTGAAAATACAATGGTGGCATTTGACGGCGCTGTTAAAATTGGAATAGATGTACTTGAAATGGATGTTTCACTAACTAAGGATAGCATTTTGGTTTGCCACCACGATGAAACCATTGACAGAATGAGCAATGGAGAAGGTAAAGTGATAGATTACACTTTTACGGATTTAAAGGCCTTTAATTTTGGATTTAGTTTTGAAGATATTAACGGTAATAAACCTTATGAAAACGAAAAAGTAGAAATTACGGCACTTGAAGATGTAATGTTAAAGTATAACCAATACCCCATGGTTATTGAAATTAAAAATAGTGGTGATGCAGGAAAAAAAGCCGCTGACATACTCATGAACCTGATTATAACCCATTTAACAAAGTCAAGTGTAATAATTGCATCATTTAGCGACGAAATAATTGATTACATAAATGATAAAGAGCAAGGCTTTTTGGTATCAACTGCCGAATCTGAAGCGCGTAAAATGGTGATTACAACTAAAAGTGGAATGGGGATATTTTACAAACCAAAAGCAATGGCCTTACAACTGCCTATTGAGAGTGCTGGATTAGATTTAACCAAAAAAAGAGTAATTAAAAATGCCCATAAGCGCAATATGGCAATTCATTATTGGACAATTAATGATAAGGAAAATATGAAACTGCTTATTGAGAACGGAGCAGATGGCCTTATTACCGATAGGCCCGATTTAATGAATCAAGTACTGTTAGAAATGGGCTACTAATTAAATATAGCTATAAGTGAACCTCTTAAATATTATTCCTCATTATTTCCCTTCAAACCCATTTTGGATTAATACTGGTCTTTTGATTTTAGGGCTGATTACAGTTGGCCTTATAAAAAGAAAAAAGCAGAATATAAAAACAGTGATGCTTTACCGCGGCCAACCATCAGTTTTATGTGAAAAAGATGTTTTAGGCTTGCCCAAAAATCAGGCGCACAGTTTTAAAAGCCCAAACCGCCAAAAATCAAACTTTGATTGGCGAATTGCTCTTATTCTTGTTTTGGCCTTTATAAGCTTTAATAAAATTCAAAAAAGCACCAACTATGCAAACCAATCTATTGGTAGAATTAACGCTGAGACCATTGGTGTATCATCAATTTATTCAACTCAAATACCACAAATAACTACATCAGATTACATATTTGGATTTCATAACCGAATAAAATAATCTGACATATCTGTAAATTAACACAGCCGTAAATGGACATAAACTATCATTTTCACATATTGAAAACCACACGTGAACGCGCTGTTGGTTTACTCAATAGACTCACTCCAAAACAATTAAACCAAATACCAGCTGGGTTTAATAATAATATTATTTGGAATGCGGCGCACTGCTTAGCAACTCAAAACTTACTAACCTATGGCCTTTGCGGACAGCCTTTTGAAACAGATCATACCATAATAGATAAGTTTAGAAAAGGAACTTCTCCTATTGATTTAGTACCACAAGCAAACATTGACCATATAAAACAAGAGCTTTTAAAAAGCAGCGACTTGCTTTTAAAAGCTTATTCTCACAAACACTTCAAACACTTTACTCCGTACACTACAAGTTACGGAATAACTTTAGACGAAATTGATAATGCGATTGCGTTTAACAATACTCATGAAGGCTTACATTTGGGAGTAATGATGGCACAGGCTAAGTTGGTTTAATTGCAAGTAAACAAGTTTAATAATGAAAGGTATAGTTTTTACTGAGTTTTTTGAATTGGTTGAAGACAAATTTGGCTATAAAATGGTTGACCAAGTAATTGAGTCAAGTAACTTACCCAATAATGGCTCATATACCGCTGTTGGCACTTACCCCTTTAATGAGCTCGCTACAATGCTGCAAAACCTTAGCAAGCATTCGGGCGTATCGGCCAATGATTTATTAGTAGCATTTGGGCACCATCTTTTTAATACCTTTTACCAAGGATATTCGCACTTTTTTGCGGGAATCGATAATGCTTTTCAATTTTTATCAGGTATAGAAAATTACATACATACCGAGGTAAGAAAACTTTATCCAGATGCTGAATTACCTACCATTGATACCGAAAAAAGGGGTGACAAAATAATGCTGCTACATTATAAATCAACGCGCAGATTAAGCAAATTGGCTTATGGTTTAATTGAAAAAACATTGGAGCACTACAAACACAAAGCAACAATAACTGAAAAGCAAATGGATAAAAATGGTGAGCATGTGCTTTTTACAATTGAGTTACAAGATTGAGTCAAGAAATTGAAATATTACAACGTCGATTAAATCGAGAAAAAAAGGCAAGAAAAGAAGCCGAACGTATACTTGAAGAACGCTCGCTTGAACTTTACCATGCTAACGAAAAGCTTAAAAATATTAATCAAAACCTTGAACAAGAAGTTGAATCAAGAAGTAATGAGCTTTTTATACAAGAAAAAAACTATCGCCAGGTAGTTGAAAATGTTCCTGACATTATTTATAGAGCCAACGCTCTCGGTTTTTTCACCTTTGTAAATAAAATTGGAGCAGAAAAAACGGGATACAGCCAAAATGAGCTTCTACAAAAAACATATATTGATTTAGTAAAAAGTGACTTTAAAGAGCAAGTACGTTCATTTTATAAAAAGCAACATTTAGAAAAACGTTCTAAATCGTACTTTGAATTTCCGATAATCACAAAAAATGGCGATCAACTTTGGATTGGACAAAATGTGCAATACGTTTTTGATAATAACGGAAATATTACCGAAGTTTTTGCAATTGCTCGAGATATAACTGAGTTTAAGTTTGCCAACGAACAACTAAAAATAAGCGAAGAGAAATACAGAAGTATAATTGAAAATCTTGATTTAGGCCTTCTTGAAACCACAATTGATGGCATAATTGTTAAAGCCTATTCTAAATTTTTACAACTTACCGGCTATTCTGCCAACGAGCTACTAGGCAAAGATCCAAAAAACATACTACTAAGATCAAAAGACGAAATTGATCATATAGAAAAACAAGAACAACTTAGACGCAATGGCATAGTGGGTGCTTACGAAGCACCTATTTATAAAAAAAATGGCGAAATAATTTGGGTTATTATTAGTGCTGCTCCAATCTATAACAAAAACGGAGAAATTACTGGTACAGTAGGCGTGCATTTTGACATTACCAAGCGTAAAAAAATTGAAGAAGAACTAAAAACGGCAAGGCTTGATGCTGATAATGCTCGAAAGGCCGAACAGCTGTTTTTAGCTAATATGAGTCATGAACTGCGCACACCGCTTAATGCCGTAATAGGCATGGCTCATTTACTCTATGATTTATCATCAACCCAAGAGCAAATTGAGTATTTAAATATTCTACAAAACTCGGCAAACCTATTAAAAGGCATTATTAATGATATACTTGATATAAGTAAAATTGAAGCCGGTAAACTTGAATACAATGAATCGATATTTAATATTTATGAGTCAATTAGATCATTAAGAAAAACATTTGAGCTTAAGGTACAGGGCAAGCCCGTTTCAGTAAATTCTGCAATTGATAGCGAACTGGAAAAAATGCTTATTAAAAGCGATAGCCTTTTGCTAAACCAAATCTTTTTAAACCTACTTAGTAATGCCGAAAAATTTACGGCCGAAGGCAATATTGGAATTGACGCCTACATTCTTAAAAATGAAGCGCACAAAGTAAAAGTACTATTTAAGATTTACGACTCTGGTATTGGTATTGACGAGAAAAGACTGCCCCTAATATTTGAAAAATATGAGCAAGCCAACCAAGAAACTAAAATGAAATATGGGGGCACGGGACTTGGTTTATCAATCACTAAAAAAATAATTGACTTTTTAAATGGGGAAATTAGTGTAGAAAGCACAGTTGATGAAGGTACCGTTTTTAAAGTAATTTTAGATTTTAACAAAATTGATGAACAAGAAGCGGAAATTGAGAACGAAACGCCTAAACATAATTTAGACAGCAACGCCGTTTACTCAAAAATTTTAGTGGTTGAAGACAATGCAATGAACAGAAAATATTTGCATGAAGTTTTTAAAAACTACTCTCTTGAAGTTGATTATGCATTTGATGGCCAACTAGCTATTGATAAATGTATTCAAGAAAAATACGATCTAATTTTTATGGATTTGCAAATGCCTGTAAAAGATGGCTTCGAAGCAACTGTTGAAATTAGACTTAATTCAAACCCAAATCACAACACCCCTATTGTAGCCTTAAGCGCCTATGCTACTGAAGAAGTAATAAAAAAATGTGAACTAGCCGGAATGGATGACTTTATTTCGAAACCGGTTACACCCTCTCAGCTTAAAGATATTTTAAATATAGATAGCAAAACAAAAAAAATCACGCCTCAAAATATTTCAGATTCTACCACTGAGCTTGACCAAAATGTTTTAGAAGAACTCTACTTCGGAGACGAAAGCTACGCATTTGAAATGTTTGATCATTTTTTACAAGTGATTGACCAACAAATTGAAGAACTAAAAGATGTAATTAGAAATAAGGATTGGAAAGAATCGAGAAGACTAACGCATAAAATAAAACCTGGATTTTCGATGGTTGGCCTACCTAGCCTTCAAGAAATTTGCTCTGTACTTGAAACTGCTTGCGAATTAGAAAACGAAAATGAGATTCAAAAACAATCTAAAAATCTATTTATTTACCTTGAAGAAAAGATGCAAGCTGTTATAAACGAACATAAACGCCTAAAGGATAAAATCTAAATTTAGATTATGAACTGTGTTTTGGTAGATGATGACGAAATGATTTTAACATCGATAAAACGACTTTGCGAAAAATCGGGTTTATTTAGCGAAATCACAGCTTTTAACGATAGTGAAAAATGCGCCCAGTATCTTTTTAAAAACACCCCAGATGTGCTTTTTGTTGATGTAGAAATGCCTGGTATTAGCGGCCTCGAGTTATTAAAATCATTTGATAAAATCAAAAATGTAATTGTAATAAGCGGTAAAACCGAATACGCTTTTGATGCCTATCAATTGCACGTGGTTGATTATTTGCCAAAACCAGTAACCTTGCCAAGGTTTTTAAAAGCCTGCGAAAAAATTAAAGCCCCTGCTAAACAAGATGTTGCAGACACTGAGCTTTACGTAAAGGTTGACGGAAAACTTACGCGCGTACCTTTTAATGATATTTTATTTATTGAATCACTTACCGATTACATAAGAATTAATACCAATAACGATAAACTAGTAGTTTACAGCTCGCTTAAACATATTGAATCGAAACTGCCTGACAAAGATTTTATTAAAGTGCATAGATCTTTTATTGTAAACATGAAAAAGATAAAAGATATTGATGAAAGCCTAATTGTAATAGGTTCGGCATTAATTCCCGTAAGTAGAGCAAAGCAACCCGAACTAATTAAGCGCCTAAACTTGTTAAAATAATTCAACTGTTAAAAATGGGTTGAGTATTAAAAGGTATTAATGAAAATTAGCGTAATTATTCCTGCTTTTAATGAGGAACAAGCCATTGGCCATGTGGTTTCAAATATACCTAAGCACTTAAATGCTCAGGTAATTGTGTGCAATAATGGATCAACAGATAACACGGCGGCAGTTGCTCAAAAACAAGGCGCAATTGTATTAACCGAAAACCAAAAAGGCTACGGCTATGCCTGCTTAAAAGGCATTTCATATTTAAAAAATCAGCCAATACCACCTGATGTGGTTGTATTTATTGACGGCGACTACTCTGACTATCCTGAAGAAATGCCCCTT
>JBMYOR010000115.1:0-7680 GCA_049599535.1 Bacteroidia bacterium
TGGAGTGTATTAGCTCAATTTTTGGAGGATTTATTTTGGGAGTAATTGCATTAAAAAGTAGGAGCGTTTATGGTGGTGTTTGGGTACATATTTTTATAGCAGTTGGTATGGATTTACTTGCATTTTTGCAAGAAGAGTATTTTATGAAGTAAAGGTTCTTGAAAACTTTCAAGTTGAAAACCCTGCCTTTATAAACCCTTTACAATCTTTGCAGCCATTTATCAAAAAACTATCATGAGCCAAAAGCTTGACAACTTCAAAGAAATTATTTCGCATTCAAAAGAATATGGTTACGTTTTTCCTTCATCAGAAATTTATGATGGGCTAGGCGCCGTTTATGATTACGGCCCATACGGAGTTGAGTTAAAAAGAAATATTAGAGACTATTGGTGGAAAGCCATGGTTGAGATAAATGATGATGTAGTTGGATTAGATGCGGCTATTTTTATGAATCCAAAAACTTGGAAAGCATCAGGGCATGTAGATAATTTTAATGATCCTATGATTGACAATAAAGACTCTAAAAAAAGATATAGAGCCGATGTGTTAATTGAAGATCATGTGGAGAAATACCGCCAAAAGATCGTAAAAGATATAACCAAGGGTAAAAAGAAGTTTGGCGATGATTTTGACGAAGAGCAGTTTAAAATAACTAACCCTAATGTTAAGCGGAACCAAGCCAAAATAGATGATATTGAAGCTCGATTTGAAGCATCGATGAGCAAAGGCGATTTAGAAGGAGTTAAACAATTAATTGAAGACCTAGGTATTGCCTGCCCCGAAAGTGGGACAAAGAATTGGACTGATGTAAGACAATTTAATTTAATGTTTTCAACCCAATTAGGTTCAGTAGCTGATGATAGCGGTACACTGTACTTAAGGCCTGAAACGGCTCAGGGAATCTTTGTGAATTTTTTAAATGTTCAAAAATCATCAAGAAGAAAAGTGCCTTTTGGTATTGCGCAAACAGGTAAAGCTTTTAGAAACGAAATAGTAGCTAGGCAGTTTTTGTTTAGAATGAAAGAGTTTGAGCAAATGGAAATGCAATTTTTTGTGCGCCCTGGAACCGAAATGGAATGGTATGAGCATTGGAAGCAAAAAAGAAAAAACTGGCATTTAAGCCTTGGAATTTCTGAAGATAAGTATCGTTTTCATGATCATGTTAATCTTGCTCATTACGCCAATGCGGCAACCGATATTGAATTTGATTTTCCGATTGGGTTTAAAGAAGTTGAAGGAATTCACTCAAGAGCTGATTTTGACCTTAAAGCTCATGAAAAAGAAAGCGGAAGAAAACTCAGGTATTTTGACCCCGAAATAAATGAGAGTTACGTGCCTTATGTAGTTGAGACTTCAATAGGGCTTGATAGAATGTTTTTGGTGGTACTCTCAAATTCATTCGAAGTAGAACAATTAGAACAAGACGGTAAAAAATCTGAAAGAACCGTTTTAAAAATACCACCAATTCTCGCTCCTGTAAAACTTGCCATTTTACCATTGGTTAAAAAAGATGGGCTAGGGGAGAAGGCTATGGAAATTTTTAATGACTTAAGATATGAATTCGCTTGTCAGTATGACGAGAAAGATGCCATAGGTAGAAGGTATAGAAGGCAAGATGCAATAGGTACACCGTATTGTATTACTGTAGATTATGATTCAATAAACGATAACACGGTAACAGTACGATACAGAGATAGCATGGAGCAAAAACGTGTGAAAATTGAAGAGCTTAAAAATGAAATGAGAAACGAGCTTGATGTTTCTAAACTTTTAAGAAACCTTTAATCAAACTAATCTTTTAATATGACTTAAATGATGAGTTTCTTTTTGAAGCTCATCATTCCATATTCCGTTTTTGGTGAGTTTGTCTATACGCACCATTTCACTTGCATGAATAATGGAGTCATTTTCAATAATCAAGCCCACGTGGGTGATTTTGTCAAGGTTATTTTTGAAAAAAGCGATATCGCCGGCTTTGAGATTATCAAAATCTACAGTCTTACCTATTTCGGCTTGCTGATAGGCATCTCTGGGTAGATTCAGTTGCTTTGTTGCAAAAAGGCACTGTATAAAACCTGAGCAGTCAATTCCGCTTTTTGTTTTTCCACCCCATAAATAAGGTGTACCTAAATAGCTTTTAGCTAAGGCAATCAAACTTTTTTCAATATTGGGCTCAACCAACCTACTTGCTTCAGTTGCATGAATTTCGGCACCTGGGTAAATCTGAATATTGCCTTTTTCAGTAATCAGACAATTTGGCGATTGTGCTACAAAAAGGGGGAGCTCATCGGGTAAAAAGGAGTGGTTAAACTCTATCCAGCCTATATATCCATCAGTAAAATTTTTTACTTTTTTCCAGCTTTCTTTTACTTCTAAAATGCAAAACCTTTGGCCATATAGTATTTCAGTTACAAGCTGGGATTTATGGCTTGGATGCTCTCTTATTGCAAATGAAGCTAAAGGAAATCGATGGTTAGTCAAGATGTAAAAATGACTTTCGCTCTAGCAAAACTTCTTCACTTTCTCGTCTATCAGGATCATCTACACAACAATCTACAGGGCAAACGGCGGCACATTGTGGCTCTTCGTGAAAACCTACGCACTCAGTACACTTATCAGGTACGATATAATATACTTCATCAGAAACGGGTTGGTTCTCTTCATCAGCATTAAACTTTTTGCCGTTTACTTCAATTTCTCCTTTTATTTCTGTGCCATCGGCAAATGCCCATTCGGCACCAGGCTCGTAAATTGCGTTATTTGGACACTCAGGGTCGCAAGCGCCGCAGTTAATGCATTCGTCAGTAATAATTATAGCCATTTCTTGTATTTCTAAGTTTAAATAAGAAATACAAAGTTATTCATTTTTATTGCCCTGCATTGTGATTAAAATAGCTTTGTAATATGAATTTGAGCGAAAGAGTAGATTTACTTACAGCGGTTGGGGCGTCTATAAGTGCTGATTTGAAAAACAACAGACTTGATGATTTGTTTTTTAGGGTTGAAAGTGAAAATCCATGGTTTGTTAAACGTTTTGTTAGTCAGGCTCTTAATGGTGTATGTGAGAATTATTTGTCAAAAAATAAACTAAGCAATTGGAGTAGCGGAATTAAAGAACCAAGTTCAATTAAAACTATTGGATTGGTACCTGCTGGGAATATTCC
This sequence comes from Bacteroidia bacterium, assembly GCA_049599535.1. Lineage (GTDB taxonomy): Bacteria > Bacteroidota > Bacteroidia > CAILMK01 > JACPUW01 > JACPUW01. The sequence goes on from JBMYOR010000115.1 coordinate 3,165, forward strand.
TTTAGTGGGCTTACATGATTTATTGTCAGTGTTTATCAGTGGGCATAATTGTAAAATTAAACCTTCTTCAAAAGATCAATTACTTTTAACTTATTTGTTAAATACAATGTATGAACTAGAGCCGGCTCTTAAAAGTAAAATGCAATTAATTGACAGGCTAACTGGCTTTGACGCCGTAATTGCCACGGGCTCAGATAATACTAATCGATATTTTGAATATTACTTTGGCAAGTACCCAAGTTTATTAAGAAAAAATCGAAACTCAACTGCTGTAATTGACGAAAACACTAGTGATGCTGATCTCAGAAAGCTTTCTGATGATATTTATACCTACTTTGGGTTGGGTTGCAGAAGCGTATCAAAAGTGTATATACCAAATGATTTTGATTTGGTTAGATTAATTGAAAATATAAGTCACTTTGATTGGATTGGAAATCTGAGCAAATACCATAATAATTATATGTATCAGAAAAGTATCTATTTGGTAAACAAGGTTTCCCATTTTGACACTGGGTTTATGCTTTTAAGAGAGTCTGCCGAAATTAGTTCAGCTATTGGTGTATTGCATTACCAGAAATATGTAGATAAAGATGATTTAAGCTTAAAATTAGCAGATGAATTAGACAAAACTCAGGTCGTGGTAGGGGGCCATGGTTTACCAACACCAAGGGTGGTTTCATACGGTCAGGCTCAGAATACAGGTTTATTAGACTATGCTGATGGCAAAAACACGCTTGAATTTTTAGCGAGTTTATAAATTGGAAAACAACTTTTTTCTTTTGCAATTAATGTCATTTGAGTTCGGTAGTAATTTCTTGCTTTAAGGGCTGTTTTGATGCTTTTTTAATAAATCTTGAAGAAATAATTCGTCGAAATTTGATTTTGCCCAATTTTTGTCAAGTCATAATAAGACACTAGTCTACAGATAAAAATAATTTGAATGACACGCATTAGGATTCAATTTTTTGGTTTAATAGTTTTCTTATCGAGTTTAGCATCAAGTGCAGTAGCTCAAAACTTTTCATATTCTACACCACTTATAGCTGGCCGTATAAATGAAATCGGTGAAGTATTGGTAGAAAGAAACGGAGACTCGTTAGATGTTACCTATATCATTACAGATTCAACTTGGAAAATCACGAAAACTTATTTGCACATAACTGACAATGCAAATGGTTTTCCCACTTTACCATCGGGTGTACCAAATATTCAGAATTACACGCTAAAAACAAATCACGCATCAGCAGATTCGTTTAAGTATGATAACATTGATGTTACAGGACAACCGTATGTATATGTTTCGGCAAATGCCAATGTAACACAAGAGAGCACTTGTAAAATCGACACATCAATTATAAACGCTAATGTGCCATCTGGACAAGTATTTATGCTCTTAACATTAGCAAATAACCCAGCATACTTCGAAATGCTAATTTATGATTACAGTGGAGATCCGATTTATCAGGATTATTTTTATGGTAATTGTGTTGACTTAGAAAATCCAATTTATGAAGGAGTGTATTATTTCCCAAAATTGGTATCGAGTTATTCAAACAACCAACAACTATTAGATTGCCTAGTTGATAAGCCTGAAAATCTTGATTTGGTAAATTTTGTAATTAATCAAGATTACAAAACAAAATATGGTGCTGACGGACCAGATGTGCAGGCGGCAATTTGGACATTAATTGATAATAGCATACCCCAGAACGGAGATTTTGGACTTTTCTTTGATCAAAATATTGTAGATAAAATTGTAGCAGATGCATCGGCAAAAGGTGAGTTTTACGTACCACAATGCGATGAATATTTTGCTATTTTGGTTGACCAAGGCTGTACCGATGCTTTAAATAGCAATCAAACACCAAGTATTTCTGTTCAACAAAGTATTCTTTGGCTTCCAGTAAGTAATTATCCGAATTCATATAACTACTCTTACGGAGAATGTGCTAACGCCTGGGGAATAGGTAGCAAGTTTTCTCAAACGGGTTGGGGTCAGTACTTCGAAGCTAAATAGTGAAATTAACCACACTTATATACCACATACGCATTACTTTTTTTACTAACCACACACACAAATGAAAAAGTTATTTTTACTCACTTTATTTTCGATTGCGCTCAGCTCAAGTTTGTTAGCGCAGTTTTCAGAAGGTTGTTTATCAAACCTCGAATTTTGGTACAATACAACCAGTAGCTCAAACGTATTAAAAACAGGTGTAAATGTTACAGGATGGTCAGATGCCCAAACTGTAGACGGTAGTAATACCTATAATCTCATTAGCACTGGATTAGCTAATAGCGAGTTGCCTGCGTACATTACTGAAGATATTAATGGATATGATGTTGTAAGTTTTGGTTCTGATGACTATTTATATGCCACAAATGTTGTAGGTACTGATTTTAGGCAAGCACAAGCCTTCACACTGTATTTTGTAATAAAAACTGACGGTGGTAACAATTCGATTTTCACACATTCTGATGGAACAAATAGGACTAATTTTCATTCAGATAAATTTTATTGGGGTACCGGATTGCAAAGTCCCAAAACCAGTAGAACACTAGATTATTCATCAAATAAAATTGGAACAAGATATGAAGTACGATCTGTAGCGGTGGGTATTGATTTTTACCAACCCGTACCTGATAGCACGGTAATACTTAGAACCAAATATTCAGTTTATAAAAACGGAGCGCAAATCTCAACCAAAACTTCGTGGAGTGAATCAGTAGGAAGTGCTACAGATTCTTTTATACTTGGAGCGTATAAAAGTTTAGATTTACAAGGTTCAATTGCTGAAATAATGATTTTTAAAGATGGACAGGACCTTTTACCAGCAAAACAAACAAGAATACATTCATACTTATCTTTAAAATACGGTATATCTCAAGAAGGTTCATTACCAACATACACTGATAATGATGGTAGAGATGTTTTTCCGTATTCAACACAATGCGGTAGCGAAGATGCCTTTTCTACTTTCGATTCAAGAGTAACGGGTATATTTAGAGATGTTTATTGTTACAATATTCATCATAACAAATCAACAAACTATGATGGAGAAATTTTAACCGGAGCTTTAACTGATAATGGTGGTACTTTTTCGAACCCCAACAACTTTCAATTAAATAGAATGTATTTTTTATGGGGCGATGATGATAATACAATCACCTTTAATACGGATGGTAACACATCAGATGTGCCTACAGGGTCGGGATTAAAAAGAATGGAAAGACGTTGGAAAGTTTATGAGTCTGAAAAATCAAGTTACGGCGGTGCTAAATCAAACACAATTGGAGATGTTACTTATGAGTTTGATTTAAGTACATCTGATATTCCAAGTGATATTGCCATTGGTGATATTTATATTTTAGTTGATACAGACCATGATGGTAGTTTTACTGATGAAACAGGATTTAATCCTGATTCATGGAACCCCACAACCAAAATCGGACAATTTGAAAGAGATTTTGATGATTGTGAAATATTCACTTTTGCTATTACTGAAACTGAATTACCTGTTACTTGGGCTGGCTTTAATGCTTATAAAGTAAATAATTCTGTGGTGTTAGATTGGTCTACTGCTATGGAAATTAACAATAGTCATTTTGAAATAGAACGAAGCCTTGACGGCGTAAACTGGTTCTCAATTGGCGAAATAAGTGGACAAGGCGATTATAGTGATATTACGGAGTATAGTTTTATTGATAATGAACCTGTTGAAGGAGTAAATTATTATCGAATTAAGCAAGTAGATTTTGATGGTAAATATTCTTACACAAGAATTGAAAGTGTAGTGTTTTCCCACAATCTTTTAGTTTCTTCAATGGTATACCCAAATCCTGCAGATGAATTTGTTACCATTGATATACCATTTAACGGAAGTAACGTTTCATATTCACTAGTTGATTTAGCAGGTAATATTTTGAAAAACGGAACCTTTAATACTGATAAACATAATCTTTCAGTGGTAGACTTAAAAGAAGGTTTGTATATGCTTAAATTGCAAAGCGGGGCTACTAGTCAGATTCATCAGATAATGATACACTAGATAATTAGTAATGCACTTTTTTATATGTGGGAGCGGTCCTTGTGGTTAGGGACCGCTTTTCTTTTGTATAAATTTTTTCAGTACGCTAATTATTCTGCAATGCTTCAACTGGTTTCTTTTTGGGGTGAAATTAACTTGTGCTATTAAACGAAAACACTAAAACACCGCTCTTTCCCTACATCCCTTTACAGTTCTCTTTTGCATTACTCTATTCAATAAAGCGCGACTTTCGCTATTGAGTGATCTAAAATGCTTGCATTATTTAAAAGAGTAACATTTGGCTAATTAGGTTTGTAATAATGCACAATAGTTTATTTCAAAAGCTTGAAAACCAATTTTACGAATTAAAACATCAGAACTCAAGTGAAAAGGAGAATCTATTGACCTGATTTTTTTGCCGATTTCCATTTGGGTTAAAGCATGAAATAAATCTTTTAAAATGCGCTTGATTTTACTCCCATTTAAGC
>JBMYOR010000116.1:0-7608 GCA_049599535.1 Bacteroidia bacterium
CCAAGTGGAAGGGAACTTGTTCTTCCCCCTGCGGGGGAAGTTAGAAGGGGGCAAACAAATGCGCGCAGATCAATTTGTTTGGTTGTGGTATGATTGCGGGGAATCAATATACATAAAAACGCTTTTATTATAAATGCTGTTACTTAGTATATTCCCAAAATATTAGAAATACATGAATAAAAACCTTCTCCTTTCGCTACTAATTGTTTGCCTTTTGAGCATCGCTTTTTTTTCGTTTACGGCAAGTAAACCAGAGGTCGAAAACATAGAGCTTACGAATGAAGAAGCATTTAACACCATGATGCAAGTACTCACGCACAAGCGCTGTGTAAATTGTCATCCAAGCGGTAATGCACCAAGGCAAGGAGAAGAAAGTAGAATTCATGATTTTGGTGTGGAAAGGGGAAAAGTAAACTGCCAACAATGTCATACTACTGAAAACAATTCATTTTCTGGTGTGCCAGGTGCTCCACATTGGGCTTTGGCTCCAGCAAGCATGAAATGGGAAGGCTTAACAAAATACGAAATTGCCGCATCTATACTCGATACCACAAAAAATGGTGGAAGAAGTCATGAAGAGCTCATTCATCATCTTACCGAACATGAACTTGTGTTATGGGCTTGGAATCCTGGTACAACTCCAGCAGGCAATAAACGAGAAGCTGTTCCAGTTCCGCTTGATGAATACAAAAAAGCCGTACTCTATTGGTTTGAAAACGATGCCAAAATCCCAGAACACAAAGACTAATTTATAATGAAGGTAGAATTTACATTAAACGGAAAGCCAACATCGGTGGATGTTGAAAATGATTACACGCCTTTACTTTGGGTTATTAGAGATACGTTAAAGCAAAAGGGCACAAAGTTTGGCTGCGGAAAAGCAGCATGTGGAGCCTGTACTTTAATGGTAGATAAAGTTGCCATAAGGTCGTGTTCTTACCCTATTAAAATGGTGGCTGGTAAAAATGTAATTACTATTGAAGGCTTGGGCAATGAAGAAAACCCACACCCGGTGCAGCAAGCGTGGATTGAAGAAATAGTACCGCAATGTGGCTACTGCCAACCCGGGTTTATGATGGCTACTGCTGCTCTAATTGAGCAAAACCCAAACCCCACTGACGATGATATTGACAATAACATATTAAATATATGTAGGTGCGGAACTTATTATAGAATGAGAAAAGCAATTCACCGAGCGGCTGAGATTAAACGATCAAAAATCTAACTCCTTTTACGATGGCAAATAAGATATCAAGAAGAAATTTCATAATAAAAGCATCTGTAGGAACGGGGGTATTAGTTGGTGCTACAATGGTTGGCTGTTCTCCACTTAGAAGGTTTATTGCAGAGCAAGTGGATACAGCCGATGTGCCATACGTTAATAACGACGGACCATTGGTGTGGTTTGAAGTAACTGCGGATAACAAGATAAGACTACATTCTCCGAAAGTAGAAATGGGGCAGGGCGTTTTTACTGGCTTGGCTCAATTGGCAGCTGAAGAACTTGGCGTTTCGGTAAATAATATTGATGTTGTAAACGCTTCTACACTTACAGGTCCAATTGATCCTTTTTCTACGGGCGGCAGTACCACAATTTCTAGTTTATGGGAGCCATTAAGAGAGGTAGCAGCCCAAATGCGCGAAATGCTAATCTCAAATGCTTCAGTAATTCTAAATGAAAAACCTGAAAAACTAATAGTTGACAATGGAATTGTTAAAGGCCAAGCAAAATCAATAAGTTTTGGAGAAATAGTAGAGCTGGCCACCGAATGGAAAGCACCCAAAAAAGTAAAACTAAAAACGAATAAGGAATTTAAGATAATTGGCAAACCTGTACCAAGAGTTGACCTTAAACCTAAGGTATTTGGAGAATCGATGTATGGTTTAGACATTGAAATGGAGGGCATGCTATATGGTGCAGTTGCAAGAAGCCCATTTGTTGATTCAAAGCGTGGAAACGTTGATATTAGTAAGGCCAAACAGATGCCGGGTGTAGTAAAAGTAATAGTTGAAGAAGATTTTGTTGGGATTATTGCTAAAACTAAGCCTGAAGCCGAAATGGCAAAACGGGAACTTGAAATAGAGTGGATTCCTAATAAAGTTTGGCAGCAAGAAGATATTGATAATGCACTTACTGCTGGGCAGGGAAAGCCTGTTACCATTCAAAAACAAGGAAACGTAAATAAACACTTTAAAGGGGATGATGTAATAAGTGCAGAATATTTTTCTCCGCTTGGAGCGCATGCACATTTAGAACCTAATGGCGCTGTGGTGTCTGTTCAAGGTGATAAGGCGGTGGTTAGAATGTCGACCCAGGTGGTAAAACAAACCCGTGCCGAAATAGCTGATCGTTTAAATATTAAGGAAGAAAATATTGACATGCAGGCCACTTATTTGGGCGGTGCTTTTGGTAGAAGGCTGCATACACCAAATGCCATACAAACCGCAGTAATGTCAAGAGCTGTTGGCAAACCTGTACACGCATTTTTATCAAGACAAGATGAGTTTCAGCATGATATGTTTAGGCCGCCAACCCATCATGTACTTAAAGCAAAACTCAATAAAAACAATAGCATAGAAGCCATAGAGCACAATGTTTCAAGTGGCGATGTTGCCTTTGGTTCTGCATTATTTCCATCAATTGCCGGTGCCATTGTAGGTGCTGACTTTGGAGCTTGGCGTGGGGGCATGTTCAAATACACCAAAATCCCAAATTATAGAGCAATATCATGGCGGGTAAAGCTGCCTTTTGCTACAAGTTGGTGGCGTAGCCTTGGCCTCTTGGCCAACACTTTTGCCATTGAAAGCTTTCTTGACGAGTTGGCCGTTAAAGCAAACAAAGACCCTATTGATTTTAGGCTTGAGCACTTAGACCTTGAAAAAGAAATGGACAGCAAAATTGCCAACGTAATTAAAGTTGCTGCTAAAGAAGGCCACTGGGGCAAAGAGATGCCAAAAGGTTCGGCACAAGGTTTTGCCACTTCAGTTGACGTAAATACACCAGTAGCTCAAATAGTTGAAGTAAGCGTAGTTGACAATGAAATTAAGGTTGATAAAGTTACCTGTGTAATTGATTGCGGAACAGCTGTAAACCCAGATGGAGTAAGAGCGCAATGTGAAGGGGCAATAAATATGGGCTTAAGCGCTGCCCTTTATGAGAAAATGGAAGTAAAAGACGGCCAACTGGGTCCAATTATATACGGCCCTTATCAAATGGCGCAAATAAAAAATGCCCCTAAAGAGATTAATACGGTTATAATTGATTCTACAGCCAAACCAACCGGAGTTGGCGAACCGCCCTTAGGCCCCATTGGTGCTGCCGTGGCAAATGCTGTTTTTAGAATTACGGGAAAGCGACTTCGTAGAATGCCTCTAAATTTGGAATTACAGAAAGTGCAATAACAAATGAAGCATTTCATAGCCATCGTTCTAATCATTTCAATGGTTTCATGTATTTCTAAAGACAAGCCGAAGGCCGGAATTTCTTCTGATTATGAAATTGCGCAGCTTAAAACTCAAAAGGAAAGTGCTGTGTAATACCACACAGAATAACTAATAAAACCATTAGGATTGAGCCTTTGATGGGGGCATCCGCAGCATCAATTTAACCTTTAGCCACTTTGAAACAAAATTTAGACAAGTTCAATGCTATTTTGGCCAAAAATTAATGATGAAAACAGGTGTACTTACAATTTGGGCTTCATTAATGCTAATGGTATTAAATGGATATGCACAAGTATTAAATAATACCACTATTTATTTTGATCTTGCCCAAAGTGAGCTTACCGAAAAGGCAATTTTAAAACTCGAACCTTTAAACAAAAGGCTACTACAGGCAGATGGAAACTATAAAATTATCATTAAAGGCCATGCCGATAGTTTAGGCAGGGCAAGCGTAAACCAAAGCCTATCAAGCCAACGCGCTGCAAATGTGGCAAAGTGGTTTGAACTAAATGGAATTTCAAAACGGCGCATTATAACAGAAAACGCTAGCTTTTTAGAGCCCATTGCCAACAACAAAACCGAGGCGGGCCGCGCAAAAAACCGCAGGGTTGAAATTAGAGTGAAAGTAGATTATAATAATGATATTGACATAGCTGGCATTACCCTGCCCTACGAAGAATATGTTATAGATTCCGAAAAGGAAAATGATTTAATAACCATAAATGGCACCAAAGTTTTTATACCCAATAATGCATTCGTTGATGAAAAAGGTAATGATGTATTGGGTAAAATAACCTTTTACTACCGAGAGTTTAATAACCCAATGGACTTTGTAATGGCAGGCATACCCATGGGTTTTGAAAATAATAATGAGCACGGGCACCTGAGCTCATTGTCAATGTTTGAAATTAGGGCGAAGCAAAATGGCAAAGACCTTGAGTTGGCAAATGGAAAAAATATTGAGATAGCCTCGAAAATAAAGGGTGGCTCACGCGGAATGAAACCCTATTATTTTGATGATTTACTTAGAAAATGGCTGAAGTTAAATGAAATTGATGCAAACGACCCGCTATTTAAAGACCGCAGATGGACCTATATTAACTTCTGCAACCAACTGGTAGAAGCTCATAAGGTTCAAAACGATTGGATCTTATTTTGGGCGCTATACCGCACCTTAGGTACAGGGCTTTTTGATAGAATGAGCCAAGAAGCATCACCCCAATTTTACACACCACAACAGATAAATAACCGAGAATATATTGACTCGGCCTTGGTTTGTATGAAAATGGCTAACGCCTTACAAGACTCGATTGATAAAGTTGAAGCATTTTTGGCTGAGCAGAACAGAGTATACAAGTTGGCTACCGAAAAGCGTTTTTTGGCCAAAGACAACTATAAACTTATGCTTTTCTCAAATGCTGGCATTAGTAAAGAGTCGCTTTTTAAAATAAGACTTGAACCTTTAAACAAGCAATACACAATACCAGACTCAGTTCTTGATAAAACATGGCAAATGGCTAAGCTAACATCAAATAGTAATAAAAACACCTATAGCTTGTCGCTAAAAAACAAAAGCACCCATATACGTATCGATAGTCTTGAGCTTAAAACCAAAGACAAAAAACGAAAACCCCAAAAGCACTTTAACCAATACAATTGGGACAAAAACTATAAACGCAATACCCAGGTGTTTTTTGCCCAATGGCGAAGCTTATGGCAGTTTACTACGCAAAAAAAGGCGGTGGATTCATTAAAAAATGAGCAACTAATGTCAATTGAATTTTTGGAGCCTGATAGTGAGTTTCTTTCAACTATGGATTGGCAATACTTTGGACAAGAAGCCCAAGATTATTTTCAAGAAATTGATTTTAGAAGCAACTCTACCAATGACGTGGTTTCATATTTCGATACAAAAAAAGACTCCATGCTTAATGCTCTACTTGCACGTTTAAGCAGTATTGGCCGCTATCCGAGCCTTCAAACACCAAGTGTAAGTCCTAACCTTGAGTACACAAGCAATTACAACCCAAATACGGTAGAAACTGCCAACACACCTGAGTTTTTTCAGCCTAAGGTAGCCTACATTCCTGCTCAAAACTTAGGCTTTTACAATTGGGATGTTTACATAGAACCTGCAACCGATTTACTTGTGAAAACACAATATCAAAATCATAATGGAATTGAAATAAAGCCAAAAGTGCTATTTGTTTTTACCGAAGGCGAAAACGGTGTGGTACGCTATCGCTACAATCAGCAGTTTACGCCAGATAGGTTTCCGCTGAACCTAAATACTCAAAACCAATTAATGGTTCAAGACCATAAAAACCAAATGTGGCTGGCCAATGCCAAAGTTATTGATCAACTAAAATCGCGAATATCAAAAGGTGAGTCGCAAGCTGTTTTGTCTCTTAACAAAATAGAAGCATTGCGCTCTCGTAGCGATCTATACAAATTGGTTGAATTTAGGTAATAGCTTGTAGCATTTTAATACATGTAAAGCACAAACCAATCAATTGCAAGCTTCTAAACCTTAGCTGCTGTTAATAAACCAATCACAAAAGTGATTTGAATAAGTCTATTTGTAATTTGGCTAACGATGGTATGCTTAATTCTTACATTTTTGCATTGTATTATTAAGAGATCCCTTTGAAAAAGAAACAATTCGGCGGCAAGCCAAATCCCGAGCTAGAAGAGCAATATGCACAGTCGCCACAATGGCAAAACGGTCATTTTGAAAACTTAGAAGAAACCACCATGAATATCAATATTTGGTCAATGCCAAAATTGCTTTACAAGCAGTTTATTGATAAGAAAGACCGCGAGCCTAAAAAGCCACTGCCCATGGCAAAATATGATAAAGAAGCTTTCTTGGCCGATGATGTTCCCTTTAAATATGTGTGGTATGGGCATTCGGTAGTGCTTATAAGAATGAATGGCAAAACCATTTTAATTGACCCCATGATGGGACCAAATGCTGCCCCAATTTCTCCATTTGCGGTAAAACGATACTCAGAAAATACGCTTGATATAATTGATGAGTGGCCAGAGATTGACCTTGTTTTACAAACGCATGACCATTACGATCATTTAGATTTGGCAAGTATGGAAAAGCTAATTCCTAAAGTAAAGCAGTTTTACGTGGCCATGGGATGCAAAAGGCACTTGACTTTTTGGGGCGCTGATGCAACAAAAATTAAAGAATTTGATTGGTGGGATTTTACTAAAATTGATGATATATCAATCACTTTTACACCTACTAGGCATTTTTCAGGACGTGGATTAAAAGACCGAGCAAAATCACTTTGGGGTGGTTGGGCACTCAGATCAAAAGATGCTAATATTTACTTTAGTGGCGATGGCGGATATGGTCGTCATTTTAAAGAAGTAGGTAGAAAACTTGGCCCTTTTGATTTTGCTTTTATGGAATGTGGCCAATACAATGAAAACTGGCACATGATACACATGTTTCCTGAAGAAAGCGTGAAGGCGGCGAATGAAGCCAAGGTAAAAAAAGCAAGTCCTGTGCATTGGGGCGGTTTTTCTTTGGCTCAACACACATGGACCGACCCTGCTAATAGATTTGCCGCAGCAGCTGAGAAAGAAAACTTACCTACGGCTTACCCTGAATTAGGCAAAGTTTATGGCTTAGAAAATAGCCCAGAAAAGCATTGGTGGTAATGATCAGGAACAAAACCATCTACGTACTCATATTCGGTTTTGTAATGATTTTATCATCATGTCAAAATGCAGAGTCTGAAAAAAGTATGGTTTTTGAAACCATCGAAGCACAAACAAAAGATACAATTCAATTTGACGAAAAGCGCGTATTTGAAACAATTGAAATAGTTAAGTCAGAATTTGAATTCACTCCGGCTCAACACCAAGCTGAAAAAGAAGGAATCAACATTCCGAAGTCCAGTTTTTTCAGGTCAACTGAAAATCAACTTGATGCCCGACTCTTTGATGTTTGCCTAAGCGATTTTTCATCTTCAGAATGTATTGATGAAAGGAGAACAGGAAAGGTTTGCCCAATAGGCCTTTTTTCAATTATTGAATCTGAAGATTATTTTAGAATTGAATTAGGTACATCGTCTAATTGTTGTTACGGTTTTATGGCTGATGTTGGGGTTTATAACGACAGCACATTAAATCTAATTTATCACC
>JBMYOR010000117.1:0-7534 GCA_049599535.1 Bacteroidia bacterium
GATTATAGAAAATGACTTGGAAATCGAGAGTTTAGCCCCCCATCAACGCCAGCCTGAGTGTACGTTCCTCATCTTCGCCCCAAATTTGGCGTAGTTGCTCGGCATTAATCGTTTCATACTCTAAAAGCGCGTTCGCCACGGCAACCAATATATGGCGATGCTTGGTCAGCAATCGCAACGCTTCTTGATAGGCTTTGTCTACGATTTTACGTGTGGCTTGGTCGATTTGGGAAGCCAATTCTTGACTGATGTTCTGGTTTTGCGTCATTTCATAACCAAGAAACGGGTTTTCATTGCTACTTGGTATCGCAAGCACACCCAGCTCCTCACTCATGCCCCATTTGGTCACCATTTGACGGGCGATTTTGGCGGCTTGTTGGAAATCACCACTGGCTCCCGTCGTGATTTCTCCAATAATCAATTCTTCAGCCGCCCGTCCGCCCATAATCATGGCCAATTTACCGGTTAAATTGCTCATCGAAGGATTCATTTGGTCACTATCAGGCAAGGAGTAGGTGACGCCTAATGCCCGACCACGCGGAATAATCGTTACTTTATGGATCGGATCGGTGCCTTTTGCAAAACGGGCCGTCACGGCATGACCAGCTTCGTGATACGCGACGACTTTGCGCTCATGAGGGTCCATTAATGGCGGTCGCTCAAGCCCAAGCATAATTTTATCCAAGGCGGATTCAAAATGAGGGTTTGTTAGATCATTTTGCATTAAAACCCATAAAGCCAAACGAGCTAATACAAGAAATTGTAACCCAAAGCGAAGGTGCTAAACTCGCTAAAAATCAAAAAATGAATTATCGAATTATTGATATAGAGCATATAAAATCATTTACAGGTGGCGATTCTGTTTTTATACGCCAATTGGTAGATATATTTTTAAAACGAACGCCTGAGTACATGGATGAGTTAAAAGATGCAGTTAATAAAAAACAATGGGAGGTAATAAAAACTATGGCTCATAAAGTAAAACCAACATTTACTTATGTAGGCATGGCGGAGTTCACCGATAAAGTTGGTGCAATTGAAGATTATGCTATAAAAAAGGACATTAGTACAATTGAGAGCATTTTAGATGAAGTGTGGGACGATTGCCAATTGGCATTCGATGAATTTGAACATTTTGTAAAAAATATGGAAGAATAACACGTTTATTTTATTTTGAAACGATAAACTATTTAGTTTGTCGAAAAATAAATTATATTTAACGCCGAATTGGCCGATTAGGCAGTTAAGCAAGTGTATATGGCAGTCTTAAAGTCTATAATTGTAGATGACGAGGAACTATCTAGGAATATTCTAAAAAACTTTGTAGGTAAAACTCAAAACCTTGAAGCCTTGGCTCTATGTGCCGATGGTATCGAAGCTTCAAATTACCTATCACGTCATCAAGTTGATCTAATTTTTCTTGATATTGAAATGCCTGAGATGTCGGGTATTGATTTAATCAAGTCGTTGAGCAAGCCACCAATGGTAATATTGGTAACATCTAAAAAAGAGCATGCAATTGAAGCATTTGAGTATAATGTAGTGGATTATGTATTAAAACCTTTTGATTACACTAGATTTTTAAAAGCGGTAAATAAGGCTCGAGAAATCCATAGCTCAAAAAACGAATCGGCCGATGATGATCCTGATATTTTTGTAAAAGTTGATTCAAGACTAGTTAAAATAAAATCGAGCGATGTAATTTGGATTGAAGCTCTAGGAGATTACATTGTGATTAATACCGATGAGAGCAAGTACATTGTACACAATACCATGAAAGGTATTGAGAGTAAATTATCTAGCGATAAATTTTTAAGGGTACATCGGTCATATATTGTAAGGCTCGATAAAATTGAAACACTTGACGAAAGTGTAATCGTAATAAAACAAAAAATAATTCCAATAGGAGGTACATATAAAAGTAGATTACTAAACAGGCTCAATATGGTGTAAATGTCAAATAGGAGAAGCTTTTTAAAAAAATTAGGATTACTTTCAGCTTCTACTGTATTTAACAAGCAATGGGCGTTAGCTTCTGAAAAGCCTTTGCTATTAGGCTCTCAAAAGCTGCTACACAGCAACTCTGATAAGTATTGGCAAATGGTTCAGTCAGCCTTTCATATAGAAAAAGGCTACAATTATTTTAATAATGGCACTATGGGGCCCAGCCCCGCAGTTGTTGAGCAAGCAGTAATTCAAAAAGTTAAAAAGATAAACTCTAATTTGAATTATGGCGGTGGCGAAGATTGTAGAGATTCAATTGCAGAATTAATTGGTGCAAAGGCTAATGAAATATCAATAACACATAACACAACTGAAGGATTAAACGTAGCCGCATGGGGATTGCCATTGTCAAAAAACGATGAAGTAATTATAACCAGTCATGAGCATGTTGGCAATGCAATGCCATGGTTAAACAGGCGAGCTATTGATGGTATTAAGGTTAATACCTTTAAACCAGCCTTAAATGCAAATAAGGTATTAGAGCAGATTAACAGCCTAATTACCAGGAAAACAAGGGTAATATCAATTCCACATATTAGCTGCACTATTGGGCAGCGTTTTCCGGTAAAACAAGTTTGCCAATTGGCTAAAGAAAAAGGTATTTACACCGTAATTGATGGTGCGCATGGGGCGGGTGGCTTAAACCTAAATATGCAAGATATTGATCCTGATATATACGTATCATGCGGTCATAAATGGATGCTAGGCCCCAAGGGGACAGGTTTTATATATATTCCTGAGAGAATGTTTGATATAGTAAAACCCATTTTTGCAGGAGCATATACCGATAGTGGGTTTGATATTACTGTAAATCCGCCAACTTTAAAGGGTTACAGCCAAACCGCGCACCGCTATGATTATGGTACTCAAAATGCGGCATTAAAAATTGGTTTAAAAGCAGCAGCTGATTTTCATCTTGAAATTGGAGCTGAGAATGTAGAAAAGAGAATTATTGAACTTAATGAGTATCTGTATCACAAACTGATTCAGAATGATTCAATTTCAGTATTGTCATCAACTGATTTAGAATCTCGAAGCATGATGCTGGGCTTTAAGCACAAAACATTAAGCTACCAGCAGGTGGCTAAAGGGCTACAAAAGCACCGAATTAGAATTAGGCAAGTACCCGAATCAGGCGTGGATTGCATTAGGGTATCAACTCATATTTATAATTCTTTTGATCAAATTGATTATATGGTTGACCAAATAGAAGCGCTCAATTGAAAAAGCAAGATTTTGCAGATAAAGTAATTGAAATTGTGGCACTAATACCAAAAGGAAGGGTTTGCACCTATGGCTTAATTGCAAATTATATAGGTACAGGAGGCTCGGCGCGAACGGTTGGTTATATATTGGGTCATAGTTTGCAAGGACATAAAGTACCTGCCCACCGGGTGGTAAATGCAGCAGGTTTATTATCGGGCAAAGCGGCCTTTGGTGGCACCGAAATGCAAAAAAGGTTACAACAAGATGGCGTTGATGTTATAAATGATAAGGTTTTGAATTTCAATGATATTTTATGGAACCCATCTATTGAATTAGCTTAATTTGAAACTTAATGTGATTGGGTATTTGGCATAATTATCTTTGCAAATAATGCAAACTCGTCATATTTTAATTGTACGACATTCTTTTGCTGAGTCAGCTATTGAAAAAAGCGATTTTGAAAGAGCGCTCACCACACAAGGTGTTAAATTACTAAATTCAATAGGTAATAAGCTATTACAATTTCCAAAGCCTGAGCTAGTTCATGTAAGTGCAGCCAGGCGTACACAACAAACCTTTGAGCAACTCAACCATTTTTGGCAAATTGATCAACACAAAAAGTGGAATAGCAATACCCTATACAATGGCGTAATTGATGATTATTATAATACAATAAGCGAAACACCAAATGGTGTAGGGTCAATAGCAATTATTGCACATAACCCTACAATAAGCTATTTCGCAAACTCACTATGCAGTAAGTTTTTGCACGGATTTGCACCCGGAAATGTACTTTGGCTTACCTCCGAAACAAGTAGTTGGGATTTATTAAATGCCAAGTGCCAAATGATTGAATTTTTAAACGAGAGCAAATTTTAATGATTGAACACGAAGCAATGCTAAACCGAGAGCTAAGTTGGCTATCTTTTAACGAAAGGGTTTTGCAAGAAGCAGCCGATAACTCAGTACCCATACTTGAGCGATTAAAGTTTTTGGGAATATTTTCAAGTAATCTTGATGAGTTTTATAGGGTAAGAGTAGCCAATGTGCAGCGGGAAGTAGACTTTGTAACTGAAGAAAAAGTTAAACTAAAAAAATACGGATATGATCCATCAATGCTGCTCGATCAAATGCAGCAAAAGATTCTGTTTCAGCGTAAAATTTTTTCAAAGGTTTACGATGAGATTAAAGCAGAACTAGCCACGCACTATATACATATTGTAAATGAAAATGAGGTAACAGAAGAACAACAACAAACCGTAAAGGAATATTTTAGAAAAAATGTACTCCGAAAACTGGTGCCTTTGCTTGTTTCAAACGATGTTGAAGAGTTTCCGCTACTACAAGATGATTTGATTTATTTAGCAGTAAAACTCTCAAAAACTAATGGAGCCGATATTAAATATGCCCTTATTGAGATTCCATCAAAGGTGATTGATAGGTTTTATGTTTTGCCTAAAACAGGTAAAGAAACTTATATAATGTTGCTTGATGATGTAATACGCGTTAATTTAAAAGATATATTTAGTGTTTTGGATTATGATGTTTATGAAGGGTTTGTTTTTAAAATTACAAGAGATGCCGAACTCGATTTTGATAGTGATTTTTCAAAAAGCTTTTTGCAGCGAATTACTAAATCACTAAAAGAGCGAAAAGTAGGGCGTCCCGTTAGGCTTACTTACGATGAAAATATTCCTAATGATTTGCTTAAAATAATTAGAAACGGAATAAGACTTAAAGATGATAAGTTTTTAGTGCCAGGAGAACGTTATCATAACTTTAAAGACTTTATGGGGTTTCCTAAAGTGGGCCGCAAAACCTTTTTATATCCAAAATTTGAGCCCCTTAAACATTATTTAGCCCCAAGAATAAGAAACATGTTTAAAATAATGGATAAGCAAGATTTTCTTTTGCATTATCCATATCACACATTTGATTATACCATTGAGCTGCTCCGAGAAGCTGCCATTGACCCTTTGGTTACTGAAATTAAGGCAACCGTTTACCGAATTGCAAAGGCATCAAGCTTTGTAAATGCGTTGATTAATGCCCATAAAAATGGAAAAAGTGTTACCGTTTTAGTTGAGCTACAAGCACGTTTTGACGAAAGAGCCAATATTAACTTAGCAAATAAATTAAGTGAAGAAGGTATAAGGGTAATACAAGGCGTTGAAGGCTTAAAAGTGCATAGTAAGCTTATTTATATAGAGCGCAAGCGTAAAAAAGGAATTGATAGATACGGCATAATAGGTACGGGGAATTTTCATGAAGGCACTGCCAAACTGTACTCAGACACCAGTCTGTTTACTTCAAACAAACGAATTTTAAAAGAGGTATTTCAGGTTTTTGAGTTTTTTGAAACGCCATATCAAGTTTTTCAATACAAGCATTTGGTAGTTGCGCCTTTTTACATGCGCGAATTTTTTTGCGGTTTAATTGATAATGAAATTGAGCTAGCAAAAAAAGGTCGCCGTGCGTATATTGAGTTAAAGCTCAATAGTTTGGTTGATGATGGTATGATTGAGAAACTGTACGAAGCAGCAAAGGCGGGTGTTAAAATAAAAATGATAATTAGGGGTATTTGCAGACTCAAAGCAGGAGTAAAAGGCCTAAGCGAAAATATTGAAGTGCTTAGTATAGTTGATAAATACCTTGAACACTCAAGAATTATAAGATTCGGAAACGGTGGAGACGAGCTTTTTTACATATCATCAGCCGATTGGATGGGGCGTAACTTAAACCGAAGGGTTGAGGTAGCAGTACCGATTATGGACGAAAATTTGAAAAAAGAACTGAGAGACTTTATGTCCATTCAGTGGAAAGACAACTCAAAGTCAAGAATTATAGATCCAGAACAAAAAAACAATTACAAAATAAAAGGGGTAAGAAAATTTAGAGCGCAAACCAGTCTTGAGCATTACTTTGCAAAGAAGCTTGAAGAATGAAAGTTTACGGAGCAATAGATATAGGATCAAATGCAGCAAGGCTGCTTATTGGAGAAGTGTATGATGTTGATGGACTTAAACATTTTAAAAAACGATCGCTTGTAAGGGTGCCACTTAGGTTGGGTGCCGAGGTTTTTGAGTTGGGTAAAATACCTGAAAATAAGGCCGATGATATAGTTAAATCAATGATTGCCTATAAAAACCTGCTCGATGTAAATCACGTTAGTGAATTTGTTGCTGTGGCCACATCGGCCATGAGAGATGCATCAAACGGAAGTGAAATTGTGGAAAGGGTTAAAAAAGAGAGCGGCATTGATATAAAAATTATTGAAGGAAAAACTGAAGCTAAAATTCTGTATTCAACGCATTTTGAGGAGTTGCTAAGCCCTGAAAAATCGTATTTATATATTGATGTTGGCGGTGGCAGTACTGAAGTTTCGCTCATAGCCAATGGCGAGTTTAAAAATACCCGAAGTTTTAATATTGGCACCATTAGGCTATTGCAAGATTCAGTTTCAAATGCCCACTGGACTGAAATGAAAAATTGGATTGAAGAACATACCTTAAATGATAAAAATATTGAAGGCATAGGTTCAGGCGGAAATATTAATAAATTATTTAAGCTAAACGGAAGCCGAGCAGATAAGCAGATATCTTATAAAGAATTGGCAAGTTTATATGAGCAACTAGAAGAGTACTCGAATCTTGAACGGATAATTAAATTGGGTATGCGTGGCGATAGAGCTGATGTAATATTACCAGCAACAAAAATATTTTTAAAAGTTGCCAAGTGGGCCAAAATCAAGGAGATTAATGTTCCTAAATTCGGATTAAGTGATGGATTGGTGAGAATGCTTGCTAATAAACTAGAGTTTACCCTTTAATTCGTCAAGTGCACTGTTTACGCCAGAAATAAACGTATTTATTACATTGGGAAACTCATCAATTTTTTCTCCTTTTTTTCCGTTTTGCTCTAAAAAAAGTGCCTTGTTTTTAAGCGATTCAAAACCAAACATTTTTATGGATGATTTCATTTTATGGGCGGTTTTACCCATCTCGGCCCAATCCTTACTATCAAAATGAATCTTAATTTGATCAAGGTCTTTTGGTGTTTCTTCCAAAAAGGTCTCAATCATTTCCTTAATAAAATCTTCATCGCCCCCCGATATTTCATTTAGGTAAGTTAAGTCTAGCTCTGACATTCGTTTTTTAAATAGTTGTACCTGTTATAATATCAAATATGCAGATTTAATTGGTTTTTTTGTTTCAGATTTGTCCAAAAGTTAATATACAACTTGATTCATTTTATTTTAGCAATACTTTTAGGGGTAGCCATTTACCTTATTTTTAGGTACGTAGGGCAAGCCAAGCACGATTTG
>JBMYOR010000118.1:0-7472 GCA_049599535.1 Bacteroidia bacterium
AAATTCATTAACTCACTACGAGTATTAGGTTGAGATAAAAATAGTAAATATTGGAACTTTCTGATTTTCACGCTTTCCAGTTAGCACCTTGGTAATTTTCTAAAATTTCAGAAAGTGCATTTTCAATTATTCTATTTAAAACCGCATTTTGGCAGCCCGCTCCGTAATAAAATATTTGGGTTACGTATGGAGCTTTGGCCACAAAGTTTGGGTTGGCTTTAATGCCATCAATTACCATTTGAGTGGTATGAAACATGGGGTTAAAACCTTGCGTTGAATATGGTTTAAAGCCATTTTCATTGAGCAATGCCCAATCGCATTTGGTTGAACCGCTGTCAGCAACTAAAATCATCAACTAAATATTAAAAGCGAAAAGTAAACCTTAAAAAAACTATTCGTAAAATTGCTTAGTGTAAAAAGTACACTTTCAAAAGTATGAAATTTCCTGATGGGTTGAGCCATTGCCTCATTCATACTTAAAACCACACCTAGAATACCAAAATCAAAGTTTTGAATATAATTCCAAATATATCAGTTGATTGCGTTGTATTTGGTTACAACGGAAATGGTGTAGATGTTTTGCTTATTAAGCAAAAGGCCACCTCAGAAAATCAAGAATCTCAATACGCTCTACCTGGCAACTTGGTGAGAACTAACGAAGACCTTGACTCGGCTGCATTAAGGGTTTTAAATGACCTTACACAACTTAAGGGAATCTACTTAAAACAATTTAAAGCCTTTGGCGACCCCAATAGGGTTACCAACCCCAAAGATAAAGCTTGGTTAAATGAGGTAAGAGAGTTTCCGAACGAGCGGGTAATTACTGTAGCCTACTACTCATTGGTGAGTGAAGAAGATTACGAACCAAGGCCCGCTGAATTTGCTGCCACAAGCGAATGGGTATCGCTCAAAAACCTGCCCCCACTGGCTTTTGATCATGATGAAATTTTGCACCAGGCCATTGCCACTTTAAGAAACGAACTAATTACCGAGAATATAGGATTTGAGCTTTTGCCCAAAAAGTTTACTCTAAGCCAATTGCAAGAGTTGCACGAAATTATTTTAGATAAAAAGCTAGATAAGCGCAACTTTAGAAAAAGCATGAAAAAGATGAATAAGCTTATTGCGCTTGACGAAAAGCAAAAAGGGGTTGACCATAAACCAGCTCAGCTTTTTCAATATGAACCCAACCAATCCGACACCGAAAATTAACCATGATTGAGTTTTGGTTTATAAATACCTGAGTTCGATTTTATAACAGGTTTAAATTTTTGAAAAGTTGATCTCAAAACCGAAAATTTAATCAGTAGCCCTTAAATGTAGTTTCAACAACCGAGCTTAGGTAAATAGCACTTGAAAACTATGATTGTTGTTAGTAGACTTAATTTTGCAATTATGAGAACCAAACTACTTTTTTATTCCGTTTTTTTAATTGCCGTAGTATCAATTGCAGCCAATATTGATGCCTACAAAATTTATAATAAAAAAGGACAAAGCACCGATTTTGACGCCCTAGTAAAATCTGCCAGCCAAGCTGATATTGTACTTTTTGGCGAATTGCACAATAATGCCATTGCCCATTGGTTGCAACTTGAGCTTACAAAAGCCATGCACGGCACCAAAGGCCAAAACCTAGTGCTAGGCGCCGAAATGTTTGAAGCCGACGGCCAATTACTTTTAGATGAATATTTAGCGGCGAGCATAACCGAAAAAAACTTTGAAAAAGAAAGCAAGCTATGGCCTAACTACAGCACCGATTATAAACCCCTTGTAACATTTGCTAAAGAAAATAAGCTGCCTTTTATTGCCACCAATATACCCAGACGCTACGCCAGTAAAGTAGCTTATGAAGGAGCAGAAGCTTTGCAAGATCTTAGCAAACAAGCAAAAAGTTATATGTGCCCCTTGCCTTACAAAGTAGACTCGAACCTGCCCGGCTATAATGCATTACTGCATATGAATATGGGGCCACACGGCAGTAGTACCAACTTTATGAATGCACAGGCGGTAAAAGATGCCACAATGGCCCACTTTATACTAGAGAATACAAACAAAAACCAAACATTTATACATTATAATGGCGCCTACCACAGCAATAATTTTGAAGGTATTAGTTGGTACTTAAAACAAAAAAAGCCCAAGCTCAATATTGTAACTATAAGTTGTGTTGAAACAGATAATGTTAAAAGCTTTAATACTAACGATGACGCACCTGCCGATTTTATAATTTATATTGATGAAGATGTTACTAAGACCTACTAGCCTTTTGGCATTTTTACTGGTTTTGGCAAGTTGTGAAAACACTACCAATAAATCAGACCTTAAAACTGAAAATAACAATAGCAGCAATGGTATTTATAAGCTTGAACAAGAGCTTAAAAACGCAAAAGGCGAAAATACAGCCTTGCCCATTGCCCAAAAACTCGAAAAAGAATTAGTAACCTACGCTACTAAACACAAAAACGATTCGCTTGCGCCAAAGTACCTTTACAAAGCAGCAAGGCTAAACGAAACCTACTTTGACAATTATACCGAGGCCTTTGCCCACTATAACTCAATTGCCGAAGAATATGCCAACACTAGGTTTGCGCCTGTAGCTATGTTTAAACGCGGACTTATTATGGAAACCGTATTTAAAAAAAGCGATAAGGCTATTTATTATCTCGATGAGTTTATGAAAAAACACCCCAAACACAAATTAGTAGATATGGCCAAGCAAATTATTACCACATCAGGCGTTGATGCTAATGATTTGTTTGAAAGAATTAAGGCAAACACCCCCGATTCTGCAACTATTAACAATTAAAACTAAGGGAAATCGTATCTTCATATCTTAATTATGAAGCGAACTCTCATCATATTAATCGTTTCAGTTTTATCGCTTTCTGCCCAAAGTGATAAGTTTCTTAAAATACCATCTGAAAACCTTAAATCAATTCATTTGGTATTAAAAGACCAATTTTCGGGAAGCAGAATTGAAACCTACGATCTTGAAGCTGATAAATACATTGAATTTATTGCTGCGCTTAATAAGGCATCTGAAGCTCCAAATTTAAAAATGAATATTACCTGCTATAGGTTTGAAATTGTATATAGCGATGGCCGCAAAATTGAGCTTGCTACCAATGGCAAAGGTTTAGGCCCAACCCCTGTTGGATATTTTATAGCAAACGAAAACCTGGTGCTCAATTATTTTCCAATCAAAAAGGAGCGCTACTGTAAACCGCAAAATCCTAATCACAAAAAACAAGGTGGCTCAATTGGGTTTTAACTGCCCTTTGATTTTAATGAGTGGCTAATTGAATACCAAAATACTGCTGATAAGCCTAAGCACATAAGTACCGAAAAGCTAAGACCATTATAATAGCCAAAATCAAAAAGATATTTTGATACCACCATAAAGTAGGCTATTGATAACAGCTCGAGTATGGTTATAAAATTGAACTTAAATTTTACGTAGTTAAAACCTTTAAGGCTTTTTTTGGTATTGGTAATATTAAATTTAGGCGTGCGTACAAACGAAGATTTAATACCCAAGTAGCCTTCAATTACACCTACAGCATTGTAAATAGATAAGCCCATCATTAGCCCAATAAAAACAGGGTATGATATTATAAATTGCCAATAATCTTTTGGCTTTGAAAAACTGATAAACTTATTTGACATTAGGTAATAAAAAAACAATGCCACAAAAGATACATGATAAATTACCATAAAGCTTAAAAAAGGAGCCAACTGTGGCTGAGCATTTATTATAAACGAAAAAGGTAAAAGCAAAAAGCTTGATGCCATTAAGCACACCCAATTAAAACTATTAAGCAAGTGAAAAACCGCGTTCAATTTGGTTTTTAAATTAACAGTTGGAGCCTTTAACACTTTGAATAAATTTTTTCTGGTACACTCGGCAGCGCCTTTTGCCCACCTAAATTGCTGCGATCGTAAGGCATTCATCTCAGCAGGTAATTCAGCTGGCGATACTTGATTTTCAAGGTATTTGAATTTCCAGCCTTTTAATTGTGCTCTGTAACTTAGGTCAAGATCTTCGGTAAGGGTATCGCCCTGCCAACCGCCCGATTGGATAATAGTTTGCTTACGCCAAACCCCGGCGGTACCGTTAAAATTTATAAAATGATTTCCGAAGTTTCTGCCTGTCTGATCAACTGTAAAATGAGCATTTAACACATAAGACTGTAGCCGGGTGAGTATTGAGTAGCCTTGGTTTAAATGCCCCCAGCGGGTTTGCACCACTCCAATTTTTTCATTTTTAAAATACGGCAAAGTCGATTTTAAAAAGTTGGGCTTTGGTACAAAATCGGCATCAAAAATGGCAATAAACTCTCCTGTAGCACTGCCCATACCATATTGTAATGCCCCAGCTTTAAAATCAACTCTATGTGGCCTTATTACTTGTGTAATATTAAAACCTTGCCTTTTTAGCTCATTTACTTTATTGGCAATTATTTCTACTGTTTCATCTTCAGAATCATCAAGCACTTGAATTTGAAGTAGCGTTTTATCATAATCAATTTTAGCAATGGAATTTAGCAGGCGCTCAACCACGTATTTCTCATTATATACCGGTAGTTGAATTGTTACCAAAGGCCATTTATTAAATGGCAAAGGGTTGCTGTTTATCTGCTTTTTAGCCTTTAAATATAAAAATGTGAGGTTTAATTGTGCTAAGCTATAAAGCAAAATAAAGGTGAGAAAAAATAAGTAGGCTCCAATTATTAGGGCGTTAAGCATTAGCTATTCGGTTTTATTTATAGTGTTTACAATTTTTTGGGCATAGTATGCAGTGGCTATACCATTAGGGTGAGAATCAAAGGGCTGATTATTGTAAACCGAATCGGCAATATTTAGCATTGTATTAGCCACGGCTATGTTTTGCTTATTAAAAAAACTAATGTAACTGCTCATATTTTTATGCCTAGTAAGCGGCGCAATTATAAGCCGAATATCATTTTGAGCACATAATTGTTTCAGCTGCATAAAAACCCATTGGGTTTCGTTTTGGCCTGTTTGAGCATTAAAAAGCGCATCGGTAGTGGTTTGAAACAAATTAACCAACGATAATTTTCTCCTAAAAAGCCAATGCTTGTAAATTGATTTTGCGGGTTCGAAACTGATATTAAATTGATTTTGATTACTTGCCACATAAGGAAAACGGCATGCCGCACTTTGCTCATTTAAACCCTGTTTTATATGAATTCGATAATTAGCGTTGAGCACGTTTCGCTGAGCATGAAAGTAGCAGAACCCAAAAATTACAAGGTTTGGTTTTTGCCCTTGTTTTATTTGGTTTTTGAGTTTTAAAAGACCTTGTACATCTCCGTGCCCTGGTACTGCAAATGATTTTACCTTATACCTTAAACCCAGCTTATGTTGCAATTGTGTGGCTAGGGTGGCTGAATCGCTTATACCAAAACCGTATGCAAAAGAGCAGCCATAAAGGTGTAATACAGATTGTTTGCTGTGCCCGCTATCTGCCAAAACCTTTCTGGTATTGCCGTAATTATGATTGGCTTTAAAATCGAGCCCATTTATATTTACATTAAAACTACCCGGGTTAAGGGCAAAGCCAAATGTATCGTTTGGTGCTAAAAAGTGGCTTGGTGTTGATTTTAAATAAAAGGGAGTGCTGATATAAGGCTTAAACCCTAAAATGCGCAAAAGCAACTCGCAAATAATTAACGATACAAAAACCAACCATACTTTTTTCATTATGGCATTATTTGGCATAGTTGACTAGCAATTACAAGCATTTTAAAAACGTAAAACCGAAAACCAATAATTTGAATATACCTGTTCTATAAATATGCTTGCAAACGTAAAGCCTTGAGTTTTAATCATGCGGTTTAAGGCCTTCGTTTCTTTTTTAACCCGAGTTCGATTTAAAAATAGCATCAACGCTGTTAGAGTTGGTTTTATTTACACCAATTTTACTTCATTATGAGCTATGGCTTAAAAAATAAAAACCATAACAGCGTATTTTAAACAAGCGTTTGCAGCCTTAGGTCATGTACACAAATCTTATCTCTATAAATATGTTTAGACCAATGGGCTGTAGGTATACCAACAAGGTTAAGGCCGTAGTATTCTATGTTTCTGAAATAGGGTCTCGAAATGTTTTTGCCGTGTATCTCAATTAGTCTTGTGGTGGAGTGGGTGTGGATCTAATTGTGACCCAGTTACCCAACCCGAGCCTGAATTATTAACCAAATGGGAGCGGCAGCGCTTTCCGTATTCTCATTTTACCAAGTTGGTGTTTAGAGTAGAAAAGCCAGGGGAAATTGATACTGTTGAGTATTTGAGAAACAAATACGACTCCTTTTTATACAATGTAGGCTTTCCGTATTTTGATGGTTGCGAAATGGAACTTGAGAGCAGATGGCAGGTGCATTCGGCTAAATTCAAATCTGATAAAGGAGATTGGTTTGTTTTTCAGAATCAAAAGAGAGGTAGATCTATTACTGCTCAAGGAACTTTGATAGTTTGTATGAGTCTAACTATTGGCTTGATAAATATATTGGAAAACACAATTATAGAACATGATTCAATTGAAATATTGAACCGCCTGTATTATCCGACTATATGCACATATAAAACAAGTGGTGATATTGATACTGTTGAATACTGTTACAATTTTCTCTATGGTTTTATTTTCAATTTATAACAATGAAAAACGAAAAAAATGAGAACTCATAAAAGCATTTTAAGTTGGGTTTTCATAACACACCTATCAGTTTATGGGCAATGCCCTGCAAACAATGGTAGCAACCTTTTAGTTAAAGAAGGTAAATATCCATACACAACATTTTTTAGGAATAACCCAAATGGTAGCTTTAACTGTAGAGAAAGCTTAGATACGTCTATTTCCAATTATAGAGCCGCATTAAGTGAATTGATTAATGACGGAAAGGGTGATCCAACAAAAGATAAAGACGCAAAAAAAATATTTGATATTTATGAAGGTCTTTACACCAGTGCAACCCCTGTTGCATACGAAGACCCCACAAAAGGCGAGTCAATAAAGCGAAAAAACTATCCTTCCCAAATGAAAGCAAAAGGCTTCATTCTACTAAGTGCTATTGATACCGCAGGAAATAATATTGCGCATAGCCTATTATCTGAAATAAGAACCGAACTCTATACCATGTTCGAAACGATAAATACAAATGGTATTGGGGTCGTTCAAGCAAATCCCAATAGCAGCAAAGAACTTCACCATGTATTTACAAGCATATGACTACCTAATGAAAGATGCTTTATTGTTAGGTGATTTCGACCATCTTGAAAATGTGCGTTGTGTTATTGGAACAAAAATGCAGAAGTTGATTCGTGATTATTATGTGGCAGTAAGTGGGGGGTGCAGGAACCCTTTTGAGAACGTAAAAGGATAATCATGTAATAATGGCGGCATCAGTACTGGGGCTAGCATCAGTAGTATTATATGATTTAGGTTATAAAGA
>JBMYOR010000119.1:0-7418 GCA_049599535.1 Bacteroidia bacterium
TTTTACTTAATAGGGTACTGTCTTGAGCCCTTGCTTGTGCTGCAATAAAAAATACGATGGTAAAAAGCCATTTATGCTTCATATTCATTTTCTTTTATACGAGAAAAAAGGCAAAACAGTATTTCGACTCTTTCTCAGCTATTATCCCGATAGCTTTCGAATTTAAACACTATTGGCAGGTCTTCTGACTTACTTCTGTTCTATCGGCCTTCCCATTCCATAAGTGTAAGAATAGTGGCAAGAGCTGGATAAAACATTTGGCGAAGCTTACAGCTGCGGGAACAGTTCCGGACTTACACCGGTATTCCCTTTTAATCCCGAAAGCCTTCGGGAACCAAAAGTGATGACAAATGTATAGGAATTATTATCGAACGTGATTAGAAGATTTTAAATATTGAATTAACATCCCTTATAACAATATGAGTTAAAGCCAATAGGCATGTATATAGTAGGTGGCTTAGCATCGTTTGGCAGGCAAAATATTTCTAAATGGAAAATCTCAGAAATTCAGATTATTGGTTAGATCACTTTGAAACGAACTCAAAGGTGCAGCGTATTAATTGGAACCAGGAGCCAAGCATTACCCCAAATGAAAAGGATGCAATTATTCCATCACTTAGGGCATGGCAGTTAGGCGAAACAAGCGAAGGACATAGCCTTAGGGCTGCAACAGCTAAGTATTCCAATAGACATAATGATGCTACCTACAAAGATGTAATGGATCTGTTTATTAAAGAAGAGCAAAAGCACGGCGAAAATCTTGGTCAATATTTAGATAGGATAGGTGTGGAGCGAAAGCAAAAAGATGTAGGAGATTCACTTTTTAGAAAAGTACGAGGCTTGGCCACCAATATGGAAATGTGGACCATTACGGTACTAATTGTTGAGCATGCTGCGCAGGTTTATTACCAGGCCATAAAAGAGGCTAGCAATTGTAAATTACTTCAAGAAATATGCACCGACATTTTAATTGACGAAGCCCAACATATCCAATTTCAAAGAGAAAGGTTATCCATAATTTTCAATAGAAAGTCGCTCTTAAAAATGGAAGTGGCTTATTTCATTTATCACTTGCATTTTAAGTTAACCTACCGCGCTATTTGGCTCGGCCATTCAAAGGCATTTGAAGCCGGTGGCTACACCTATCAAAGGTTCAAAAGGCTCATGCACTTCAAATTCAATCAAAGCATGAACTTTTTAGAGAAAGGAGTAAAAGAAAAACTCACCCCAATTTATTTGCGCTCGTAAAGTTCTCGATGTCTGACGACTGTGTGCTGCCATGCAAGTGTCGTCTGACATCTTGCCGAAACAGAAACATGGCTTAATGCTCAAGAAAAATTGAACCCTATTTATTCGAACCTTCAGAGTCTTCGATGTCTCACGACTGTGTGCCGCCGTGCAAGTGTCGTCTGACATCTTGCCGAAATAGAAACATGGCTTAATTCTCAAGAAAGTTTGAAGCCTTTTTATACGAAGTTTCAGAGTTCTAGATGTCTGACGACTGTGTGCCGCCGTGCAAGTGTCGTCTGACATCTTGCTTATTTAGAATGCAAAAACCAAATATGTCATGTTTTTAAAACATGACATATTTAAAATCTAGCAGAGATTGAAGCGGTGATGTTGTTGTTGTTACTTGCAAGCGAGCCATCTTTTGGGAAATAGTCATAATTTGAATTGAAGTTTCGGCTTTCTAGTCTAAAAAGTACATTATCTGTAATTCGGTAATCAATATTTGAAGAAAACCCAAAAATTGCCGTTTTAGATGGGTATGGCAATGGTGTTGAAATAATACGGTTTCTTTCATCATAGAAATACTCACCCCTTACTCCAAGTTTAATCTTCTCGTTAATTTCAAACTGAATGATTGATGTTGGTACATACCAGAAATCAGTTCTATTAGGTTCCCAAATGTCTTGACCGTAATCAAAGCCTAACGTTAGCTTAAGTTTATCGATGCTTAGCTGTGTATAAAAGTTGTTGTAAAATCTCTTGTTGATATCATTGTAAGTAGCCCAATAAATTTTAAAAGATTTACTTGGTCTATATGAAATAAAGCTACCAATTGCAATTCCATTATCTTCATATTCTCTTGGAAATACATACCATCCATTACTTACAACAAGGCCCATTTCAATCTTATTATTTGGATTAAAGTTTAGCATTGAGCCGAATAAAAAATAGGGAGAGTTTTCTGAGACTAACGATTGCGAGAGACAGACATTGTCTGCGCCAATGGCACTTTCAAAACCTAAGTGTGAAGTGAAAACCCCTGTTTTTATTGAGAGCGTTTTCTGTTTATTTAAATCAACTTCAAGATTGAGTTCTTGAATTGGTTGATATAAATAATCATTGCCATTAACAAAAGAACCAGACTGCAGCACAACATTAACTTGAGCGGCACCTTTTCTGTAACTCATTTTGAGCAATGCCAAATTCATTCCAACCTGATTTCTGCGATTGTAACTGTAGAGAAAGCCAGGATTGTTACTCGGCTTAAATGAGTTAAAATCATATGAAAAATAGAAGTCAACATAACCACTCACTTTCAATGCCGAAGTGTCAATTTGAGCAAAACTGAAAATAGGTGCAAAGACAATTATTAATAGTGGCCAAAATTGTTTCATAGAAAATGGTTTGATAGTCGAATATAGTAAAAGAAGACCCATATAAAACAATAGCCCAGAGTTTAATCCCTGGGCTATTGATCTATGTTTTTAAAACTGAAAAATAGTTACAAATAACTAATTACTTGTCTCTCAAACGCTCTTTTATATCTAAGCCATGTTGGCTCGCGGTGGCTTGAGCAATTTCATAACCTGCATCCATGTGACGTAACACACCCATTGCAGGGTCGTTATGAAGTACTCGTTTTAGGCGAACATGTGCTTCATCAGTTCCATCAGCTACTATAACTACACCCGAGTGAATTGAATAACCAATACCTACACCACCACCGTGGTGAAGCGATGTCCAAGTTGAGCCACCTACTGCGCTAACCATAGCATTCAAAATAGGCCAGTCAGCAATGGCGTCTGAACCGTCTTTCATGGCTTCAGTTTCGCGGTTTGGCGATGCTACTGAACCAGTATCTAAATGATCTCTGCCAATTACAATTGGCGCTTTTACTTTTCCGGTTTTCACCAATTCGTTGAACTTAAGTGCCGCTTTTTCTCTAGCGCCTTGTGGCAACCAGCAAATACGAGCAGGTAAACCTTGGAACTCAATACGCTCTTGTGCCATTTTTATCCAGCGGGCAAGCGCCTTATCTTCAGGGAAAAGCTCAAGTATAGCCTTATCAGTTTCGTAAATATCTTGCGGATCACCGCTTAGAGCTACCCAACGGAATGGGCCTTTACCTTCACAAAACAATGGACGGATATAGGCAGGTACAAAACCAGGAAAATCAAAGGCATTTTTTACGCCATATTCCAATGCACGTCCACGTAAGTTGTTTCCGTAATCGAATGTTTCAGCACCACGTTTTTGCATTTCGAGCATTAGCTCAACGTGTTTGGCCATGCTGGCATAAGAAAGCTTAATGTATTCGTCAGGATTGCTGTCTCTTAAAACATTCCCTTGTTCATTGCTCATGCCTTGGGGCAGGTAACCATTTAAAGGATCATGCGCTGAAGTTTGGTCAGTGAGTAAGTCAGGAATAATTCCCCTTTCAAGCATACGGTCTAGCAAGTCTATAGCATTTCCGTGGTAAGCAATTGAAATACCTTCAGCATTGTTTTTAGCTTCAACTGATCGGTCAATAGCTTGGTCAATATCGCTGTAGTATTCGTCAAGATAACGAGTTTCAATTCTTCTTTTAATTCTCCATTCTTCAACTTCAGCAGCCAAGCAAGTTCCTTCGTTCATAGTAACCGCCAATGGCTGAGCGCCGCCCATACCGCCTAAGCCTGCTGTAACAGAGAGCGTACCTTTTAAGGTGCCACCAAAAGATTGACGAGCCGCTTCGGCAAATGTCTCATAAGTACCTTGAACTATACCTTGCGATCCGATGTAGATCCATGAACCGGCTGTCATTTGGCCATACATGGTCAAGCCTAATTTTTCAAGCTCTAGAAAATTCTCAAAAGTGGCCCAATGCGGAACAATCATTGAGTTTGAGATCAAAACCCTTGGAGCATCCTTATGCGTTGGCAAAATACCAACAGGCTTGCCCGATTGTACCAAAAGCGTTTCATCATCATTTAGATCTTTTAGCGCCTTTAAAATCATTTGAAGCGATTCCTTATTTCTAGCCGCTTTTCCAGAACCACCGTAAACCACCAGCTCTTCTGGCTTTTCAGCATTGTCTGCATCAAGGTTATTAAGTAACATTCTAAAAGCCGCCTCTTGATGCCAGCCTTTGCAGTTTAGTTCTGTTCCAGTTGGCGCTTTAATATTGGATAGGTCAATATTTTCAATTGCTTCTTTTGTATAAGCCATATTTAGAAGAATTTTAAGTTTTGTCTTTAACGGATGCAAAGGTAGAAGGTTTCTCATTTTTAAATCTGTAACCGATAGATCAGCCTTTAAAATAGTTTGCCTTATTTTCGGAAGCATGAGAAAAGATTTTTATTGCGATGGGTAATGTTTTTAAGGTCATGAGTGGCAAAACATGTTTCATTGCCTTGATGCTAATATTTGCCTTAAATGCATCACACGCTCAAAACTTAGAACTAGTATCGTTTAAGGCCAACTCTGGCGGAGGTAATATTCACATCGATAAGATTCTTGATTGAGTATCAAAATATAATTGGGCCGGTGATACTCTTTTAATTGAAACTGCAGCTTGGGGAGATTGCTTGGCAAAAAACTACGGATATGCCGAACTAAAAAATGATACCCTTTGGTTAAGCAATTCAGCAAATGAGCGCAATCCCAGACCTGAGCTGTTTATAGATTCCTTGGGCGATACTTTAATCCTTATAGGTTTTGAAGGAGTAGAATCTTGCCTTTGCTTTTACAATCTTGAATTTAGAATTACAGGAGTTGAGAAAAAGCAGTACCCAGTGTGCCTAAACGGTAAGGTGTTGCCTTTTTATAGTCATCCATATCCTTTATTAAACTCTACATTTAGTTTGTATAAGGGTGACACCATAAATTATATTGATAAATATGGTTTTAAACACGGAAAACATTTTGAGTTTAATGCTGAAGGCATGATTACTAGAAATGTATTTTACAGAAATGATACTTTAATGACGGGAGTGCTAAAGCGCACGTTTTACCGAAATGGCAATACTAGGTATGAGTCAATACAAACTGGTGTTGATTTTGGGGTAAACAAAAACTATAGCCGAGGGGGTAAACTAAAGTCGTACTGTAAATGGAAAGGCGCACCATTTTTGATTGATGAACCTTGTACAACACTTTAGATTTTTATAAACCTAGGCACAAAACCACCTTGCACGCAGCCTTGTACAGGAATCATTTGATCGCCGCTTACATCAACATCAAAAGCGTTTATAATTTGCTGATGCCATTTGGTTTTTGGGGCAATTTGTGGTTTTACTAAAATGTGATATCCGCCGCGAGTTTCTAAAATTTCATAGGCGTTTTTAGGCAAAATGGTTTTTAATGGTGTAAGATCAACATCTTTATCATCAATATCAAAATCCACAAAATGGCTTTTGCTTTTACTTTTTTGAATGGCACTTAGCGCCTCAGCTTGAAGGTTAAATCCGCTTGCATTAGATTCAATTAAATCGGTGCATTTTCTCAAAAGCTTAAAAGTAGCTTTTTGCATATTTCTTGGATTTGGATGAATATATAATACCAAGCTTTCTTGTGGAGCTTTAGTTTCTTTAAGTTGATAAGAGCCCAATTGTACTTCAAGTTGCCTGATTTTCTCAATCATCATTTCTTTATTGCAGGTAAAGCGCTTTAGTTGAGTTTTATCATTGCTCTTGATAAGCTTTTTGAAGTATTTTTTTCTAGCAAATAGAGATAAATAATAGGTTTCATTTTCTTGTAACTCAGGGAGCCAATCAATAAATTGATTTAGCGCTTTTTCATCTTCAATAATTTTGTAATTCATAATATAAGTTAAGCTCCAATTTGAATTTGCTCACCTAAAAATTTGGGTCTTTTTTCAAGCATTAAATCAATAAAAACTTTGGTTCGGGCAAATAATTCTCTCACCCTAGTTTTAAATCCACTGTTAGCTTTTACATCTTGAGCATTGTATCCAATAGCGTTTATACCGTGGGCATGCGCAATAAATACCGCACGCTGGTTATGAAAACCCTGCGAAATAATTACGAACGACTCTTGCATAAACACTTCTTTACAGCGTACAATTGAATCAAGGGTTCTAAACCCAGCAAAATCAAGTACAATTCTATTTTTAGGAATACCAGCCTTGGCCAAAGCTTCAAACATATCTCTGGGCTCGTTGTATTGTTTTGTGGCATTGTCGCCGCTTACCAGTATATAATCAATTTTACCTGCATTAAATAATTTTACCGCTGCCGCAATTCTATAGTTAAAATAGTAATTAGAGCTTCCGTTGGCTACATATTTACTGGTACCTAAAACTAGCCCCACTTTTTGATTTGGCAAATTCTCAAGATTTTCATAAACATATTTTGAAGCGTAAAAGTGAACCAAAATATTACTGAAGGCCACAAACAGCAAAGCAAGTAAGCCGAGCCATCTGCTCATTAGCCATATTACTGATGTTATTTTTTTTACTGATAGTCTCATTTAAGCCAAAGCATCAACTTCAAATATTCAAGTTTATTATCAACTGTTTGTAAACAAATTGCTAACCACTAGCCTGAAGCTATGGTGTTTTTTACATTTGCGGCAAACTTTTGAATCGCATGATAATGAGAAAATTATTTACTGTATTTATGATACTTGTTTTAGGAGTATCAGCAAATGCCCAAACCGATTGTTCTGAGTTGTATTTCTCAGAATATATTGAAGGTGGGGGCTATAACAAAGCTATTGAGATTTACAATCCTAGCTCAAGCGAAATTGATTTGTCGAGCTATGTATTGGTGCTTTTAGGTAACGGAAATGTAATACCTACCGATACCATTATGTTCTCTAAGAAAGTGCCTGCGGGCGATGTATTTGTAGTAGCTCACACTAGCGCGGCTGACTCAATAAAAGACGTTGCTGACCGACTTGATGGTGGTATTGCAAACTGGAATGGCGATGATGCCATTGCATTGGTTAAAATAGTAGGCATGAGTATTGATACTATTGATGTATTTGGTGTTGTAGGCGAAAGAAAAAACTGGACAGTTGGAAACGACGACACAAAAGACAATACAATAAAAAGAAAGGCATCTGTAAAACATGGTACCAAAAAATGGGACGCTAACGAGTGGGTGGCTTATGCTAAAGACTTAACTGTTTTTTTAGGTGCACATTCATCAGCATGTCATGCGCCAACAATAACAAAACCAACGGTT
>JBMYOR010000120.1:0-7404 GCA_049599535.1 Bacteroidia bacterium
TTTTTTAGGTGGTGAAGGTCTATTATAATTATTATAATCATTATCTTCACCATTATTATAAGATGAATTAAAATTAGATGGTAATACATCATTTGTTGATATTACTTGTGGTTCTTCTTCTTCGTTTTTAGAGAAACTATTGCCATAATGATTGTAAAGCGCAAGTTCTATAGAAGTATATAAATCGTCTTTTACAAATGGCTTAATCAAGTAAGCTGGAGGTGTTAGCTTTTTAGCCCTATCTACTGTCCTAGGGTCGGCATTTGATGTTAAGAAGATAAAAGGAATGTCATAATCTTCCTTGATTTTCCACGCTAAATCAATACCATCTTTTGAACCTGCCAGCTGAATATCAAGAATGGCGATATCTGGTTTTTCAGCTTCAAGTAATTCTACAGCTTCTGTATAGTTAATGGCGGGTTCGCAAACTTCATATCCCAACTCATCAAGTGAATCACAAATATTGTCTGCTATAACTATTTCATCTTCAACTACTAATATTTTAACCTTTGCCATTATGCTACTTTTTTACGTTCAATAGTGTCTTTAAAGCTTATCTCGAAGGTAGAGTTTTCATTGTATGAGTATTCAACCTTACCATACAATTGCTTTGTAAGTCTATGTACCAATCTTAGGCCTAAACTTTTTGACTTTTTGTAGTCAAAATCTTCGGCAAGGCCTTGACCGTTGTCGCTTACCGAAACGCTATAATTTCCTTTGTCTATTTCTTTGAAAACGATAGACAATTGACCTTTTTCGTCAAGTCCATATTTAAATGAGTTGGTAACCAACTCATTTAGAATTAAGCCTAAAGGAATTGCCGTGTCTATATCTAGTTTAATCATTGGGCCTTCAATGCTTATTGTCACCTTTTCTTTTCCAGGAAAAAGAGATTGTATTTGTCTGCTGAGTTTGGCACTATATGCTTTAAAGTCAACTTCGGCCAGATCGTTATTTTGATAAAGTTCTTCATGAATTAAGGCCATCGCTCGCACGCGGCTTTGTCCTTCTTTAAACACTTCGCTCTCGGCATCGCTTACTTTTTTTGCTTGTAACTCTAATAAACTGCTAATAACTTGAAGGTTGTTTTTAATCCTGTGGTGTATCTCTTTCAGTAACAATTCTCTTTCTTCGTTTTGTGCTTCAATTGTTTCTTTTTGGCCTGCAAGAGTGTTATTTGCTTTCTTTCTTAAGTTAACTTGTCTCTTTAAGAAAACAGCTAACAGAAGCAATAATAACAGCACCAAACTAATAACAATAAGTCCACGATTTTTTAACGCATTTTCTCTATTGGCACTTTCAATTGTTTTTCTATTAGACTCTGCCTCTAAACTCAATATTTTAATTTCATTCTTCTTTTTCTCTACCTCATATTTGGTTTGCATGGCAATAACCTGTTTTGCTTGTTCAATAGACCTTAGAGAATCCATGCTTTGGGCATACAATTCTGCATTTTCATAAGTTTTCTCAAGGTTTTTGGCTTCACCATAGGCTTTTAATAGTAGATATGCAACTTCTTTTAATTGCTTGTAAGAATTGATTTCATGGGCAAGTTCTTTGGATTTTTCTCCATATTCTATAGCAGTTAGAATTTCACCTTTTGCTAGACATGCATTTGCCATGTTTATAAGATTAGACGACTGGATTTCTTGGGCAACACCCGTAGGTATTAATTCAACAACTTTATTGCCATATACCAATGCTGAATCATAACGCTCATTCTCTTGTAATAGCGATGACATTAAAAAGTAATACATAGCCATGGGGAAAAATGAATTATCATATTCAATGGTTAGGTTGTAAACTGTTTTGAAATTTTTCCTGGCTTTATTGTATTGCCCAATTCTGGTATATGTATCGGCCAAATTTCTTAAACATACTATTCGATTTCTTATAGTTGACGGGTCATTTAATAGCTCAATGGCCATTTTGTACCGTTCTATTGCTTCATTAAATCTTTCTTGCCTTTTATATGAGTTGGCCAAGTTGGCATAAGACACTCCCAAATAAGGGCTGTTGAGTTTTTCTCTTAACTCGATAGATTTAATTAAATACTCAGCGCAAGTTTCTTCATCGCCAAGCAGCTGATATTCAATACTCATATTGTTGTATGTGGTTGATAGCAAGGCATTGTTCCAATATTTTAAACCAACCGACTCAGCCTGCATGTAGGTTTGTATGGCTTCTTTTGATTTTCCTGTAAATGAATAAAAATCTCCTTTTTGATTCAGAGCATTAATCATCCAACGGTCATTATCTAATCTTTGGCTCTGATTGAACAATGAGTCCAATATTTCGAAAGCCTTAATTAGGCTGTCTTTTCTGTAATAGATTCTTGAATCGAAATGAAGATACTCAAGAGATTTGTGACTGTAGTTAAGTTGACTAGCAAGTTTTTGAGCGTTGCTGTTGTAAATAAGAGCAGAGTCTAAGGCCCCTTTGCCAAAATAACCAGTACAAATATCATGGGCTAATTCCATTTTAATGGAGTCATTTTTTTCAGCATGGTAAAGGTTTAATGTTGAATCAAGTTTTTTTTGCCCAAAAATGTTATAGCTTAAAAAAAGTATTAAAACGATTAAATAGGTGCTTTTTGCCATTATGCTACTTTTTTACGCTCTATTGTGTTTTTAAAGTTGATTTCAAATATGGATTTTTCGTTGTTAGAATACTCTACTTTTCCGTAGAGTTGTTTTGTTAGTCTATTCACCAACCTAAGACCTAAGCTTTTCGATTTTTTATAATCAAAATCTTCGGCTAAGCCTTGCCCATTGTCACTTACCGAAACACTGTAATTTCCCTTCTCCATTTCTTTGAAAACAATAGACAATTGCCCTTTTTCATCAAGCCCATACTTAAATGAATTTGTAACCAACTCATTAATAATTAAGCCTAAAGGAATAGCCGTGTCGATATCGAGTTTTAGGCTTGGGCCATCTATCATTATTGATACGCTTTCCTTACCTGGAAACAAACTTTGAATTTGCCTACTAAGCTTGGCAGTGTAGGTTTTGAAGTCTACTTCACCAAGGTTGTTTTCGTTTTGGTATAATTCTTCATGAATTAAGGCCATGGCTCTTACCCTACTCTGCCCTTCTTTAAAGACTTCACTTTCTGTATCGCTTACTTTTTTAGATTGAAGTTCTAGCAAACTTGAAATTACTTGTAAGTTGTTTTTAACTCTATGATGAATTTCTTTGAGTAGGAGCTCCTTCTCATTGTTTTGTTTTTGAATGGTATTATTTTGTGCTACTAACTTGGCATTGGTATTCTCCTTTTGCCGAGAACGAGCAACCAATAACAAAACAATTAAAAGGCTTAGCGCTAATCCAACAATTGTTAGAATAATAATTCTGTTTTTACTTTGATTTATTTCAATGCTTTCTGTTAAAGCGTTTTCTTTTAGCAGATTGTCCTTATTTAGCAATTCAATTTCTAGCTCTTTTTTCTCAGTTTCGTATTTCTCTTGCACCTCAACAATTGCGGCGAGCCTCTGTTTATTATACAGAGAATCTTTTAGCAACAAAGCTGTATTTGCAAAAGGAGCAGCCTTCTCATAAAGTTTGAGATCAGAATAGGATTTAAACAGTATTTCAGAGACTTCAATTTCGTTGGCAGTGTACTGTCCAGCCATTATAATTTTATGGGCCAATAACCCTTCTTCAATGGCCTTTTGTACATAGCTCTTGTTTTTGCCTTTCCCTTGAGTTAAATAGGTTCGTGCTAAATTTAGGTGAACGAATAATTTGCGGTTCGGTGGCCCTGTTTTTGGAAATATTTGCCTAGCCTTTTGGTAATTTATAAGCGTTGAATCATGTTTTTTTTGAGCATGATTAATTTCCGCAATACTAGCATAATAAGTAGCCATAGAGCTAGAGTCGTTTCGCATTTGATAAATGATAAACGCTTTGCTCAGATATTTTTTAGATTCTGTCCAATTTTTGAGTTTTGTATTTGCGGCTCCCATATTTTGGTAGCAAATAGCTTCAATAGTTTGATCTTGTTCTTCTACGGCTCTTTGCAGTGCTTTATGATAATATTCTAAAGCCATTTTGGAATTACCTGACTGGAAATAAACTGCTCCAACATTAAGTAATGCTTTTTGACTTGGTTTCTCTCCTTCTTTGATGCTTATATCAATCGATTTTCTTAAATAAATTGCTGCACTGTCATACAAGCCGCTTCGAGCATGTATGTAACCAATATTAGTTAAAGGTTTTGCTTGCCTTATTTCTAAATTATGTTTTATTGCTTTAGCAATACTCTTTCTAAAATAACTTGTGGCTTCTTGTTGTTTTTGAAAGGCTAGATAACGCAATGCAATTTCGTACAGACCTATAACAATATTCAGCGAATCATTCAATTCTTCAAATAACTGCAAGCCATTTTGAGCAAGATTTATGGCATTACTGTCATTTCTGTAGGCCTCTAATTGAGAATATGCGATAAACGTTAAAGCTTTTGGCGGGGCGCAATTATCACATTCAATTTCAACAGCTTTTTGATAATAAAACGCTGTTGAATCTAGGTCTACTTTTTTATAACTATCACCTAGTTGTTTTAACAAAACAACCTTCAAAGAATCAATTGCATTGCCTTTTAGCTGTAACCGCAACGAATCCGCTGTCCGATTCTGTGCGATGGCCCCTGAGCAAAACCAAGTGAAAAGGAATAATAACGTTATTCTCATCATGCTACTTTTTTACGTTCAATTGAGTCTTTGAAAGCTACATTAAAGATGCTTCCATTATCGAAGGTATAATTAGTACCACCATATAGCTGTTTGCTCAATCTGTTTACTAATCTTAGTCCTAAGCTTTTAGCTTTCTTTAGTTCGAAAGAATCGGGTAAACCTAGTCCTGTATCCTTAACCGTTACGGTATAATTCCCTTCATTAGCTCTATGAAATCCAATATTCAATAAGCCATTATCTGAAAGTCCATATTTAAAAGAATTGGTTACCAATTCATTCAGAATCAGTCCCAATGGAATGGCTGTATCAATATCCAACTTAATTTCAGAACCTTCTATTACTATGGTTACTTTTTCTTTTCCTTTAAAAAGGCTTTGAATCTGCCTGCTTAATTTAGCAGCGTAAGCCTTTATATCTACTTCACCTAGCTCATCGTTTTGATAAAGTTCCTCATGTATTAAAGCCATTGCTCGTACACGGCTTTGCCCTTCTTTAAATACTTCAGACTCTGAATCTGACACCTTCTTTGCTTGTAATTCAAGTAAGCTTGAAATTACTTGAAGGTTGTTTTTAACTCTGTGGTGAATTTCTTTGAGCAAAAGTTCTTTCTCTTCATCTCGTTTTTTAAGGGTGTTAAAAGCCACTTCAACCTGTTTTTTCTGTTTATCAATTATTACATTTTGCTGTTTAGTTTTTCGGTTTTGAATTAAAATTAGAACTGATGCAATTAAGATCATTACAATGGCAATAATTAAGAACTGTACTCTTTGATTTTGCTTGTCAGTTTGGGCTTCTTGAATTTTTAATTCTGATTTTAAGTCATTTTGCCTTGCGATTGACTCCAGACTATCTTTCAGTAATTCTTGTTTAAACTTGAATTTAGACTCGCTTTTAGCTACTCTACTAATGCTTTTAGAATCGCTCATGCTATCTTTTGCAGTGTGGTAAGCTTCTAAATGATCATAGGCATTCTTAAAGTCACCAATGGCATTATAGGCTGAGGCTAACAGCTCGTTTGCATCTCTTATACCTCTTGGATATTCTTTTTTTTCAGCCAAATCAAGGCTTTTAAGTCCATATGCAAGCGCTTTTTCTGCTTGATTGATTTCTAGTAATGTTTGACCCAATCGCGCATATGAGAAAATTAGTCCTTGTTCATCATTTATCTCAGTTCTGATATTTACGGTTTTTTCAAAATAAAATATAGCAGAATCATTGTTCTTTAGCTTTGCATGGGCGCTACCAAGGTTAATGAGTTCTACACCCATACCCCTTAGGTTTTTTTGCGATTTATATATTTTGTAGGCTTTTCTGTAGCACTTGATTGCCAATGTATTGCGGTCAAGATTAAAATAGGAGATACCCATATTATTTAATGCCAATGCAATTCCGATAGAGTCTTTTAACTCCCTACCAAGCTCCAATGATTTTGTTTGATATTCTAATGCTTTCTTAATTTGACTTTGATGAGAATAAATAGCTCCAATAACCACATAACATCGTCCGAGTTTTTCTTTGATGTCATATTTTTCGAATATTTCTATTGCCTTAAGCTCTGAGTTTATCGCGTTATAATAGTCAGCCACCATGTATTCTGTAACCCCTTTGCTGGCAAGCAGGGCACCCATTTCTTTTTCGTAAAATTCATCTTTCCCTTTTAAAAGATGGTTCTCGCATAGATTAAGGGCTAATTTGTAATTAGAAAGTGCCTTTTCATTATTAAAAGGTGCATAATAGCGCGCCAATGCTCCCAATGCCAAAACCTTTACTGAGTCGTTTGATGCATTTTTTACTGACTGATGAAGCGCTACTGAGTCAGGTTCAGCTGCATATAATTGAAAAGTGTTTTGAACAATAAGGAAAAGTCCAAAACACAGCATGTACTTTAGTTTCAAGGTCTTTAGCAATTACTATAGGGCAGCAAGTAAATCAATATGAATTGAAACCATCAAATCTTGTTCTAAAAGTTAACTAAAACGTTCTAAAAGTTTCCGCTTGTGTTACTTCTCCATCAAAAGCGAATAAACCATCGGAATCTTATCATCCAAGTGTTTGATTCTGAATTTACCTTTTTCAAATTCAACTGTATAGCAAGGCATTGAACAGAAGGAAAAAGCCCCTTGAGCAATCAAGGGGCTTAACGAAAGATTGTAAAACCGAAAACCTCTACTTCACCTTAATCTCAACTCTACGGTTAATCAATCTTCCATTTTCAGATGCATTATCAGCAACAGGGTTGGCAGAACCATGTCCGTTATTGCTCATTTGACCAGGATTTACACCCCTTAGCGTTAAGTATTCCTGTACCGAAGCCGCTCTTTTCTTTGATAAAATCAGGTTGGCATCAGCATTACCGGCATTGTCAGTGTAGCCATCAATTGTAATTTTTACGTTTGGATTGGCAATAAGGTAAGCAGCTATTTTATCGAGCTCAGTAGTAGAACCGGCATCAATTTTTGCGCTTCCACTATTAAACTCAATATTATTAGGTAAGTAGCCATTATTTGGAGTTACATTTTTGCTCAGTCCCTTAACCTCGGTCGGTGACAGTTTTGATATCTGATCTCTTAGTTCTTCAATCTCTTTTTCTTGATTCTTGTTCACATCATTAAGAGAGTCCATTCTATTTCGCATATCACCCACACGGCTTTCAAAGATTTGATTTACTTGTTCTTCAGTTAAATTGCTACCGCCAACCACGGTAGAGTTAT
>JBMYOR010000121.1:0-7339 GCA_049599535.1 Bacteroidia bacterium
CCGGAATCTCAAGCGGCTCGCCATCACGAATGACGGTGAGGGTCACAATATCGTCGACTTGCCGGGTGTCCAAGTAGTTAATAATATCATCAAATTGCTGCACGATGTGATCATCAATTTCAATAATCACATCTCCCTTTTCAATTCCTGCTTCGGCCGCGGCGCCATCTTCTACCAAATTGTCAATGTATACGCCCGACGATACATCTAGGTCAAACTCATCGGCCAATCGGCTATCTACGCCTTTAATCATTACACCTAAAAACCCACGTTGTACCATACCGTAGTTTTTAAGGTCTTCGCAAACCTTATTTACAATATTGGCCGGTACAGCAAATGAGTAGCCTGCATATACACCCGTTGGAGTTGCAATTGCAGTATTAATACCAATTAAATTACCGCTAAGGTCAACTAAAGCACCTCCGCTATTGCCTGGGTTTACGGCCGCATCGGTTTGTATAAATGACTCAATAGAATATTGGTCTCTTAAAATATTTATGTTTCGTCCTTTGGCGCTTACAATACCCGCAGTTACGGTTGATTCAAGATTAAAAGGGTTACCTACGGCCATTACCCACTCTC
Organism: Bacteroidia bacterium; assembly: GCA_049599535.1. GTDB lineage: Bacteria > Bacteroidota > Bacteroidia > CAILMK01 > JACPUW01 > JACPUW01. The sequence continues at coordinate 583 of JBMYOR010000121.1, forward strand.
CAATTCTAACATCATCGCTATTGGCAAACTTTAATCGAGGCAAATTTTCAGCATCTATTTTAAGTAGGGCTAAATCTGTGGTAGGGTCGGTACCTATTACAGTTGCAACATAAGATTCTTTGTTAAAAAGGGTAATCTCAACTTCGTCTGCAGCGCTAACCACATGATTATTGGTAACAATGTAGCCATCTTCGCTAATTATTACACCAGACCCTGATGACTGCTGCCTACGCTCTTTTGGGTTTTGAGGTGCTCCGCCAAAAAAGTCGTCGCCAAAAAGCTCTCTCCAAGGATCATAAGAATTATAGGTAGAAACTTTGGTTGAAATGATATGTACTACCGAAGGGGTAGATAACTCGGCAGCGGTTGTAAAATCGGCCAGCCCATTTGAGCTTACGGCGTTGTCTACATACCTGTAGGCGGGTGTTGATTCAGTTTTTTCAATAATTACTTGTTGTTTACCTAATTCAAGGTACTCATAGGCTCCAATTGTAACTGCACTGGCTACCAATGCAATTACCATTAAACTTAAGATTTTTTTCATATTTCTCATTCTTTTGTTTTCACAATCGATTTCTGAAACGCAAGCTCGCTACAATTAGTTTTACGTACAAATTCAGGTAAATATATGTTAATAGCCTGTTTGCAAATCATTATCGTTGAATATTAGCGGTTTGGCTTTAAACAATCAATATACCATAGAACTTTTAGCTAAAGGCTTTAACATTTTTTGAATTTAAAAAAGGTAGACTGCCCCAATTTACATAAGATTAAAGGGGTGCTTTTTATACTCTTCAAGCGCAACCATATTTTTTTTTACGTTAAAAAAAGTGCAGTTACTTAATCTATGGTGTTAACCAATGCTCGGGGCAGGTTTTTTTTAAAACATAAGCGAGTAAAGTTGTCAGTTACTTTTGAAATTTTTACAGTAAAACTTGACAGGGCTTCAGTTGATTTTGACATTGTATCAGAATTGCTGACATTGAAATGACTGATTTTCAGAAAGATGCGCTTGGAACAGGGCTTGACTAATGGAAGGCATAACAAATTTGAAAACACAATAAATTTTAAAAACCATGACATTAGTAAGAAGAGTAAACCACCCATTTTATTCATTATTCAACGATTTTTTTAACGATGAAATTGACCGAGGTTTTGCGGCATCAAAAAACATAACCCCTGCTGTAAATGTAAAAGAGAAAGAAACCGAATTTGAAGTAGAGTTGGTAGCACCTGGTTATAATAAAAATGACTTTAACCTTAAGTTAAACAAAGACCAATTGACCATTTCAAGTGAAACAAAAGAAGCAAGCGAAGAAAACGAAGGTGAGAAAATAATTAGAAGAGAATATAAAAGCAGCGCATTTTCAAGATCATTTACATTACCGCAAAATGTTGATATTGAGAAAATAGAAGCCAAGTACGAAAATGGACTGCTAAAAGTTGTGATACCAAAACTTGAAAAAGTAAATCACGATGGTAGCCGCGAAATTGCAATAGGCTAATAATTAACTCAACATAATTCATCACTTATCACAAAGCTCCAAGCGCACAGTTTGGAGCTTTTTATTTGGTTTAATTTTGAAAAAAGTTGTAAATAGAGCATCTTTTTACAGCAAAGCATGGTTAATAAGCTTATGGCAAACTTTAATTCAGATAAAGAGTCTCTTTTTGGTGGGTCGGTAGACGATTACTTGCTATTTGATGGCATTTTACTTAGTGAAAAACAAACACACGAACTTGACGACAAGTACGTAGTAGAAATTGAAGTGCCTGGATTTAAACCTGAGCAACTTGAGCTAATTGCACAAGATGATACACTAAAGCTTAGGGGCTTTGAAATTACCAAGGTGCGGAAGTTTTTATTTACTCAAATAACCAAAATACCTGTTTTTCAGCGTAGTTTGATTATGCCAATTGATACGGCACCCAATACAGTTTCGGCATATTATGATTTGGGCACAGTAAAAATAATTTGCCCAAAACAAATGATTCCTTTCGATCATAATAAAAAGCACTATTTGGTGCAAAAGCGAAAAATCAAGATTCAATCAAAAAACAGCAGGGGAGGCCTTCAAAATTTCTTTAAAAAATAATAAACCTGTAACCAAATCTTTAGTTCAAAGCCAAACCATGGGCTTAAGTCTATGGATACTGAACAGTATCAATTGATTTCAATCACTCGCATTAGAGACTAATTGAATATTAAACCGCTCTATCAATCAATATAGGTTATTGTAATATCTTTTGTTAAACCAAACATTACTCTTTTATAGGGGTATCGGTATTACTACCACAAGCACCGCGATGAACTGAAATTCATCGTTCCTGATCAGAAGCGAGCGATTTCAATCGCTCGTATGTGTAGCTTTACAGGGTTTTTGGTTTAGTGGCAAGATTACCGATACCCCTTCTCTTTTAAAACCATATTCCTATTAAAGCTGCTAAACATTAAGGTGATCTTAATTCTATACCGGCTTATAAAAAGGTGAAATTTTAACTACTTGCAATAAAGGGTTTGTTAGTATTAAAAAGGGCACTTTGGCTATGCGGTATTACTACCGAAATCTCGTAAAAATAATATTCAATTTGGTAAATCAGATTTAATAATTTCGGCAATTGATTTGGCACAAAGCCGCTTACCATTATTATTATAATGCTCGGTAGGAAAAGTTCTATCTCTAAACTCTGAATTAGGAACTGTGGTGAAATTATTTATTACTACCACATTTTCTTCAGGGTTATGATAGCGATTCAGCAAGAAGCTAACATTATGCCCCATGATTTTAGTCAATGGCTCGCCCACTAGTAATTCGGCTTCTTCAATATTATCAGAAAGTAGGTGAAAGTATAGTTTCCAGCCCCGCTTTTTGGCATACGCAACAATTGCGTCAAAATCTCGTATTCTGGGGTTTTCATCAACATTAATATTGAAGGCAAAATTCTTTATGTAATGGCATGATAAACTGATTTTATCACGATCCCACTTGCCTTCAGGCGTTAGATGACCACCATTTGCCATGCCCTTATTCCATTTATAAGGTGATAAATAAGGGAGCTGGAAATCAAACTTTAGAGGCACTTTCCAAGCTTCATTTTTTAATTCAACCAATTGCTTGGGTTCTATGTAGTCAAAAGCTTTAAGCGCGATCATGAACCTATTAAGCAGCTTTGGTCTTGGTTTAATCAATTCGTCAGCTTGCTTTAGGTAATTTGAGTTTTCGTCATACTGCCAAGTAGGCCCAAAAGAACGAAGGTTCATGGTAACTACAATAGCTTTTACCTTACTGCTTTTAGGAATATGGCGCATAATGTGCAGGTAATTACTCGCCCAAAGCCCGGCATTGTCCACTTCTTCAATTACCAATTCAGGTATCATTCTATTCAAATAATCGCTGATTCTAACTTTTGGCGTATCGGGGTGCTCTTGATAAAAGTTTGATGATTCACCAAAATAAATAATATCGCTGAAATCTTGATGCGGCCAAAGGTTTTCAAGTGTGTCGGAGTATTGGTCAACATCACTAAACCAAAGGGTTTTGCTGTAAATGAAATTGACGAGTGCAAACACAAGTCCTAAAGCAAAAATTCTAATGGCGATATGTTTAACCTTACTGCCCATTAGAATTGAAAATAAATAAAAGGTTGATGAGAAACGCCGCCTAAAGCCATGGTGGCAAAAAGTAAAAAGGCATAAGCGCTCCATCTAATTGTCCAATGTTGCGTATTGAGCCAATGGTCAAATCGTTTTTGATTCAGAGTTTTATCGAAAGAGAAAAAAAGGACTACCAAATAAATTAGGTAGTCACTCTGATTTAGAGCTGTTTCAACTGAAATGTTAGAGAATAATGCTTGCAAAATATGAGTAGCATGTTCAAAGCTTTCGGCACGGAAAAAGGTCCATGCCAACACCACAATCAGAAAGGTTTTGAGTGAAGCAAAAATTTGAATAGGTTTACTCAAATTCTTTGCTTTAATGCCTGTAATCCTTCCAAAAATATTTTCAATAAGATAGACAACGCCATGAATAGCTCCCCAAATAATGAAGGTCCAATTAGCTCCATGCCAAAATCCGCTGACTATAAAAACAATTAAGATATTAATGAGCCATCTGAATTGATTCACTCGGTTTCCGCCCAAGGGCAAATACAAATACTCTCTAAACCAAGTGGTGAGCGAGATGTGCCATCGTTTCCAAAAATCGCCAATGCTTATGGCGGTGTAAGGGGCTTTGAAATTGTCCATTAGGTCAATTCCCAACAATTTGGCAGCACCAATGGCAATGGTTGAGTAACCAAAAAAATCTGCATATATCTGGAATGCATAGAATAACATGCCATAAGCAATTGAAGATGAATTTATAGTCTCATAATCTTTAAATACTTGATCAACATAAGGCGAAAGGTTATCAGCCACCACCATTTTAACAAACAGGCCGTAAAGTATGAGCCTTAGCCCCGATACAATGTTAGGGTAATGCAGCTTTTGCCATTGCTTAAGTTGAGCACCCAAATGGCTAAACCGCTCAATTGGCCCGGCTACCAACTGCGGAAAAAACGAAACATAAAGGGCGAAAATACCAAAGTGTTTTTCGGGCTTTTGCCGGTCATAATACACATCTAAAGTGTAGCTGAGTGTTTGAAAAGTGTAAAACGAAATACCAACCGGCAGCAATAATGACAACGTTGGAAACCAATTTTCAAGCCCGCTAGAAATGAGTGTTTCTTCCAATTCGCCACGAAAAAAGTTATAGTATTTAAAAACTGCCAGTAAGCCAAGGTTGGTAATTAGGCTTAGGCTCAGCCATGCTTTTTTTATGTTATTCTTTTCAGTTTTATCAATGAACTGTGCGGCATAAAAATCTACTACGGTCGAGCCTATGATCAGCAGCGCATATTCCGCTTTCCAACTCATGTAGAAATAGTAGCTAGCAACTAACAGCCACAGCCACCTAAGCTTATGCGGCAGCAGGTAATAAACCGCCACCACAATGGGCAAAAAGAGGATAAACTCAATTGAGTTGAAAAACATGGTGCAAGTTTAGGAAGCAGGAGGCCAAATTGTATTTGTTAAGTGGATTAATGCCATAGCCAGATAACGCGGAAATTTTTAGTGCCATAATGATATGATGCATATCTTCTAAGATGAACAAACTACAGGAAAACATCAGTCAAAAATTTTCAAATAAATTTTGCAAATCCGATTTTTTTTTTTTCATGTTTGGTTCGTTAATGGTTGTAAAGGGTTTAAAAGGTTAGCGCGAATCCCTACACAACGAAAAAACTAATAAAATGAACAAAATGCTTTTGCTGTTTTGCAGCATGGTCTGTGGTTTAGTGCTGCACGCTCAAAATTGGGAGGTAAATGGAAACACTATTGGGAGTTCTAATTTTCTAGGTTCAACTAACGCCTTTGATTTAAAAATTAAAACCAACAATGTTCTACGTGGTACTTACACTTTAGGTGGGAAATATGGTTTTGGGATTAGCAGCCCAAGAGCTTTTCATGAGTTATTATACTGTAGTGGTACAGGAAATAATGAAAACGGATTATTGGTTACTTTACACTGTGGCACCACACCGGCATTTGATCCTGGACAGGTTGACATAATAGGAAATGGCATTGAAATTATTGATAGTGCAGGGACAATTGAAAATCAAAGTACTAATTTCAGTGTGCCCTTTAGCTATAAAACAGGCCATTCATCAAATTTGGCTACACCATTGTTTGGCGGTAACCCCATGTTTTGGTTGCGCGAAGAAATTACAGCTGTAGGCACAAATAACTTTAGTACCAAATTTATTGTAATGCCCGATGGAAGTACAGGGATAAACATTGGTAAACCAAGGGCGGCATTAGATGTACGCGGAACAAATGGTTATAACAGACCTGCTGTAATTTTTGGAGCGAGAGCTTTTGGTACAGAACAATTTAATGTAAATGGGCTTTTTGAGTATTATACACGACAAATACAATATGTGCCAAAGCTTTATGAGAATGGATACAATCAAATAGTTCAAAATAATGATCAAGGTTTGTTTTTCTCTGATGGGCAGGGTGCCGATGGCGCCAACCAAAGTGGAGCTTTTGTAATAGCACCTTGGGCAGCAAGTGGCAATGCAAGTATTGGTGGTTTGCGTATGGATGCCAATGGCAACACAGAATTTCATGGAACACTAAAAAGCACAAAAATTACTGTAGAAGCCCAATGGTGGAGTGATTTTGTTTTTGATGAAGAATATGAGTTGCCTGATTTATACACCGTAAAAGATAGTATAGATGCAAATGGCCACTTACCGGGCATGCCATCAGAAAAAGAAGTTTTGGAAGAAGGAATTGATATAAGTGAAATCTTAGCCCTACAACAACAGAAAATAGAAGAGCTTACCCTATATTTAATTCAACAACAAAAGTTAATTGATGAGCTTAAAGCAAAAATCGATGGGGTGGATTAATGTAATTCAGCAGAAATGTTCAAAACTTCTAATTATTGTCATTATAATTAGTTCGAATGTTCAGTTATATGCAAGCAAAAACGATTCATTGCAGAAAATACATTATGAAATTGTCTTATTTGGTACAAGCACGCTTGATCTAAGTAGTGGATATAGACCTTTACCGTATTATTATAACATTAACATAAATTTTAAGCCACGCCTTTTTAAAGTAGGGGCTTTTAATATGAATCTTCATTTAGGGCTAAATAGATTGGTCAACCAAAATATTGGTTCACCGAACAAATATTTTGAAATGAGCA
>JBMYOR010000122.1:0-7326 GCA_049599535.1 Bacteroidia bacterium
CAATAATGCTGAAGATCTTTTCACTGAAAACGAAGCAACTCCTGACAGCAGCAATAAAGACACTACCGAAATAGATGCCATTGCAGCATTAACAGGCGATACTACCGATGGTGAAGCAGCCATTGACCCTAACGATACGGCAGCACAGCGAGAAGCAGCAAGAAAAGCACAGCAGGAAGCACTAGCTAACAATCCATTGCTAAAATATTTTCAGCCTAACGTAAACCAATCAGATGGCCAAATACCTGAGGGGCCAGTTATTGGCTATGCAATGGAGAGAGACCTTGCTAAGGTTGATACCATGCTTAATTATCCAGAAGTAAAATCAGTTTTGCCCGCCGATATGAAATTTATGTGGAGTGCAAAAGAAACTGAAGATGGATCGAATGTATTTTTACTTTATGCAGTAAAAACAGTGCGAGGTGGAGCACCGCTAGAAGGATCGGTAATTACTGATGCCGTTCAGAGTTACGATCAGTTTTCTGGAGAGCCTAATGTAAACATGAAAATGAATCCAACGGGCGCCAACAAATGGAAAGCAATAACCGAAGCTAATATTGACAATTTTGTTGCTATTTCGCTTGATAAAAGAATTTACTCAGCTCCGCAGGTAAATCAAGTAATTCCTAATGGTAGCTCTGTAATTTCAGGTAGTTTTACTATTGAAGAAGCTAAAGATCTTTCAAGTGTTTTAAAAGCAGGTAAACTACCAGTTACAGTAGATATTGCCGAGCAAGAAACTGTTGGTCCAACCCTTGGAGCCGAGAATGTATCTGACGGACTCAACTCGCTTATAGCTGGGTTTTTATTAGTATTGGTTTTTATGGCATTTTACTACCGAAAAGGTGGTTGGGTTGCCAATATTGCACTTTTAGCCAACTTGTTTTTTATAGTAGGTATTCTGGCATCACTAAAAGCATCATTAACCTTACCAGGTATGGCAGGTATTGTACTTACCATTGGTATGTCAGTAGATGCTAACGTTTTGATTTTTGAAAGAATTAGAGAAGAGCTTAAAAACAACAAATCGCTTAAGCAAGCCATCTCAGATGGTTATCAAAATGCATACTCATCAATTATTGATGCGAACGTTACTACTTTCCTTACAGGTGTAATCTTGCTTTTATTTGGTAAAGGACCTATTAGCGGATTTGCGGTGATTTTGGTGATTGGTATTTTAACATCATTGTTTAGTGCAATTTTCTTAACTCGTTTGATTTTAACTTGGATGCTTGATAAGGAGCAATCAATCTCTTTTGGATCTAAAGGCACATTAAACGCATTTAGCAAATTAAATTTAGATTTTATAGGCAAGCGTAAAGTAGCTTACATAGTATCATCTATTATTATAGTTGCAGGTTTAACCTCATTATTTACCAATAAACTTAACCTTAGCGTTGATTTTGAAGGGGGTAGAACCTACGTTGTTCAGTTTGAAGAAAGCTTATCGGTTGATGAATTAAGAAGCCCGCTTACTGATGCATTTGGTAGCTCTCCTGAAGTAAAAACCTTTGGATCTGACAGCAAGTTTAAAATCACAACAAAATACAGAATTAGCGACAAAGCCGATAAAGTAGACGAAGAAGTAGCTGAATTGCTATCAAGTACCTTAACTCAAAGTTTTGGAGACTCATTTAAAGTTGAAAAAAGCCAAAAAGTTGGACCAACCTTTGCCCGAGATATTCAAGACTCAGCCATATGGTCAATTTTGATAGGCTTGGTGGGTATATTCTTGTACATTATTGCTCGATTTAGAAAATGGCAATTTGGTTTAGGTGCCTTGCTAGCCTTAATACATGATGTATTATTTGTACTAGGTCTTTTCTCATTACTCTGGAAATTTGTACCATTTAACCTTGAAGTTGACCAAGCATTTATTGCAGCCATACTAACAGTGGTTGGTTATTCAATAAACGATACGGTGGTAGTATTTGACCGAATTAGAGAATCACTGAATCTGCATACCAAATCGCCAATTAAAGAGACAATTAACGATGCACTTAATAAAACAGTGAGCAGAACATTAATTACATCAATTACTACATTGCTTGTAATTCTGATTCTATTCATATTTGGTGGCGAAACCATTAGAGGCTTCTCTTTTGCATTGCTCATTGGTGTAATGGTTGGTACTTACTCATCATTATTTATTGCAACACCGGTTGTGGTAGATCTCGACAACTCAGGCAGAAAGTAATCTTTTACATAAAAACATATACCAAAAACCCGTCTTGTTTTCAAGGCGGGTTTTTTTATTTAATTTTAGCTTATGAATAAGCCATTAATTCTACTCTTACTTATTTGTTTTTCAATTACTGCACAGGCCCAAAAAAAGCCAATTGGCATTGATGATTTTAATAAGTGGAAACGCATAGAAAACACAAGAATTTCGACCAACGGCAATTACGTAATGTATAAGTTAAGCCCTGAAGTTGGCAATAAAACACTAGTAATTAATAGTGTATCTAATGATAAAACCGATACCCTTAAGCGTGTTTCAGCTGCCAATTTTGCGTTTAATGGTAATTATGCAATTGCAACAGTAGTTACTGATTATGAAGCGATAAGGCAACTCAAGCTCAAAAAAGAAAAGAAAGAGAATTACCCCAAAGACTCACTTTACTTAGTTGATTTAAAAACATTTGATCATCAGTTTATTGACCTTGTAAAAAGTTGGAAAACCCCAGAAACAAACGGCGAATGGTTAGCTTACCTAAGAGAAGAGCCACTTCCTGAACCTGAGCCAGATACCACTTCAACTGATTCAACTGAAATTGAACCTGAAAAAAAAGAAGACTTTCCTGCGGGATCTTCAAGTGCATCGGCCAAAAAAGATAAGGATGCCAAAACCTTGGTAATCTACAATTTGAAAACCAAGGAAAGTTTTGAATATGTAAAGGTTAAGAGTTTTGGCTTTAGTGAAAACGGCGCCGTTTGTTACTTTTATTCGCTTGGTGATAGTGCTTTTACTAAAGGGGCCTATTATTTCAATTCAAGCACTAAAAAAGAAACAAGAATTGAAGTTGAACATAAAGACATCAAAGGGCTCACAGCTGATTCAGCAGGCCTTCAGTTAGCCTTTATTTTTACCAATAATGGTAATAAAGCAAAAAGTAAATTCTATTCGCTGGCTCACTTTAACCTAAACAAAAAGGCATTAAATATTACTGATGCCAAAAGTTTAAAACTTGAATTCAAAATATCTGCAGATTATAATCCAAAATTTACCGACAATGGCGAACGGCTATTTTTTGGAGTGAAACCCAAACAAAAAGAATATCCTGAAGACACACTTTTATTGGCTGAAGAAAAAGCCAAACTAGACATTTGGAGCCACATGGATGGTAGGCTTCAGCCCCAACAGTTGAAAGAAATAAAAAAAGACGAAAAACGCTCTATTACATACTTTTTAGATATTAAGAAAAACAGTATTACACAAGTTGGTGAACACATTTTTAGCAGCGATAATGTGGCTCAGCAAAAAGAAGGTAGATATGCTTTGATATCAGACTCTAGACCCTACTTTAAAGAGCGCAGTTGGGAAAGCCCGTGGGCAAGAGATGTTTATTTAAAAGATTTGAAAAAGGGCACTAAAGAGCTTGTGTTTAAAAAGTTTAAAGGCTCGGTAAGTTTTTCGCCAGGTGGCAATTATCTGTATTGGTTTAATATGGAAGAAGGCTATTGGTGGCTAATGAATTTAAAAAGTGGCAAAAAAACCAACTTAACGCTCGAGAACAAAAACAACTATATAAATCTCGATGACGACCACCCCATGCTAAAAGGAAGTTACGGCATAGGCGGATGGTATGAAGATGATCAATTCATTTTTATTAATACCAAAAATGGATTTACGGCATTTGATCCAACGGGTAAAAGAAAGGCAACTGAATTTGGGCAAAAGGGTAATTCACGAGAAAGAATTAAAAGGAAGGATAGAGAGCCTTTTATTTCAAGTGATAACGGATTTTTTATTGAAGTTTTTGATACCAAAACCAAAGAAAAATCACTTTATACAAGCATATACATAGCAAGTACAAACGACTTTATGATTAGTGATTTACAAAATCCATCAATTAGCGGCGGTGATTATTACAACTTCTATAACTACTCAAAAAACGGCGATCTTAGTTTATGGCGCATCGAATCAAACCAAAAGTACCCTGACCTTTACATCAGTACTAAAGATGGGTTTAAACAACTTAGCAATGCCAATCCGCAACAGTCTAAATTCAAATGGTATAAGACTCAATTGATTGATTACTTAAGCGCTGATGGTGATTCGCTTCAAGGCATTTTATACATGCCCGAGAACTTTGACGCGAATAAAAAGTACCCAATGATTGTGTATTTCTATGAGCGCATGAGCGATTACATTAACAGTTATCAAACACCACGAGCATCTTACAGTACAGTTTCTAGATCGTTTTACTGCAGCAACGATTATTTTGTATTTGTGCCTGACATTGCCTATTCTGATGGTGAACCCGGCCAAAGTGCATTAAATTGCATAGTACCTGGAGTTCTAAATGTGCTTCAAAAACATCCTTACATCAATCCGCACAAAATGGCATTGCAGGGTCAAAGTTGGGGTGGTTACCAAACTGCACATTTAATTACCCGTTGCGATTTGTTTACCTGTGCTATGGCAGGTGCACCGGTTTCTAACATGACATCGGCTTACGGTGGAATCAGATGGGGAAGCGGCTATAATAGAGCTTTTCAATATGAGCATGGGCAAAGCAGAATTGGTGGAGATTTATGGAATAAGCATTTAAATTATATTGACAACTCTCCTTTATTTTATGCCGACAGGGTAAACACGCCTTTACTTATAATGCATAACGACAATGATGGAGCAGTGCCTTGGTATCAGGGCATTGAGTACTTTACTGCGCTTAGAAGGCTTGAAAAAGAAGTTTGGATGTTGGTATATAACAAAGAAGAACACAACCTTACCAAAAGGCCAAATAGAGTAGATTTAAGCCACAGAATGTTTGGCTTTTTTAATTACTATTTAAAAGGTGATGAAAAACCTTTATGGATGCAGCAAGGTATACCTGCCACTGATAAAGGAAAATACAATGGCTATTAGATATTTAAATTTTTAACAACATTGTTTAGCAATGTGGCCATTTCATCAACTTTGGCTGGTTTGCTAAGTACATTATTAAACCCCTGTGCCTTAAAGTAAGTTAGATCTTTATTAAAAATATTGGCACTAAAGGCTACAATGTAAGGTTGTTTAAACTCATGCAACTCTCTGATTGATTTTGTTGCTTGTGTACCGTCAACATCAGGCATTAACAAGTCCATTAAAATTAAGTCATATTGATTTGCTTTAAACTTGTTAATGGCATCTTGGCCATCTACAGCTATATCAAGATTAAGACCCAGTTTTGTAATAATTTTTTTGGTTACTATTTGATTTACCTTGTTATCCTCGGCTAATAAAATTCTCACATTTTTATAAGCATCGGGATTATCTATTTGCGCCGACTTTTTTGTTGAGCTATGCTGAATTTTATTGATAAAAAGCGATTGAAACTTGCTTCGCCATGTAGGCTTTGTAATTACACCATTTATTCCTTCTTCAAGGTTTAGATTAAGTTTATCTTCAACAGGTACAATTAAAAAGGTTTGCTTAGCCATTTGTTTCCAGGCGCCGTAAAACTCATAGGTCATAGTTAATGAGTCAACAAAAAGTGCATCGTACTTAACATCGTCATTAATAGCTCCCAACTCATTTAAACCGTTTATTACCCGAGTTTCAAAACCAAACTCAACTGCATATCTTTCAATTATTTTATTGGTTTGTGCGCCTGACGAAGCTATTAACAATTGCTTTTTAGGCAAATTATAACCTTTTGGCTTTCTTACTTCACCCTCTACCGGAATTTCGATTGTAAAGCTTGATCCGGTATTCCACTCACTATTTAGGGTAAAATAACCACCCAATAATTGGGTCATGCTTCGCACAATGGCAAGGCCTAAACCGGTTCCGCCAAATTCTCTAGTACTACTATTATCTACCTGGCTAAAAGCATCCCATATTTCGGCTTGTTTTTCGGCAGGAATGCCAATGCCTGTATCGGTTACCGTAATTTTTAAAGGAAGCCTACTATCGTTGCTGTTGTTGGCCAATTCAACCTCGCAATGCACATTACCCTTTTTGGTAAACTTTACCGCGTTAGAAAGTAAGTTGTTTAAAATCTGCGAAATTCTATTTTTATCGCTTTCAATAAGCCTTGGCACATTTGGCGCTATATAGCAGGTTAACTCCAAACCCTTACCATGGGCTCTTGATGCATGGCTTTCTACTGTATTTTGAATTGACTCAACAATATCGAACTGGCTTATTACAGCCTGCATTTTGCCAGATTCAATCTTAGAATAGTCTAAAATTTCATTAATTATGGCTAACATATTATCACCACATTCTGTAATTAAGCTTAATTGTTCTTTTTGCTCTTGGTCAATTGTGCCTTGTTCTAACAATCCTACAGAACCTAAAATACCATTCATAGGGGTTCTGATTTCATGACTCATGGTTGCCATAAATTCAGATTTTGCTTTATCAGATGCTAGGGCTTTCTCCTTTGCAAGTTCAAGCTCTTCATTTTGATCTTTTAAAATTTTAGTTCTTTTATCAACCTCCTGAGCCAAAATTCTGCTTCTTGTTTTTTCTCTATTTATACGATAAACATATATGCTTACGCCCGCAATTACAACTAATGCCACCATGGTAAACCTAAACCAAATTGCACTGTAAAAAGGGGGCTTAATTTTAATGCTAAGTTTAATTTCATTGTCGCTTAAGTTGCCCGAGCTACTAATTGCCCTTACAAGCAAGGTATAATCACCTTCAGGCAAATTCGAAAAAGTAACATCGTTGCTATTTAGCAATTGCACCCATTCGTCTCCAAGGCCATCCATTTTGTACTCATAGTGTACCTTATCGGCGCTATTAAAGTCAATTGCTGCAAATTCAAGTGTAAACCCGTAGTCAAAATAATCAATCTCTAGCGATTCAAGATCAATAGCCGCAAATGGGTTTTTATACTCTTTGCCAGCAATTTTAGCTTTAGTGAGTACCACTTTAGGAGCCAACCTATTCATGTCAATTTCAGTAGCGTTAAAAAAAAGTGCTCCTCTTCGAGTTCCAAAAAGTAGTTTATTGTTAAAATTATGGGCAAACCCTTGATTAAACACATTGCTTACTAAGCCATTATGCTCGTAAAATCTCGATATAGTTTTTTCATTTTGTTGTATTCTATTTAGCCCATACCTTGTACCTAACCATATATAACCCTTAGCGTCGCTGGTAAT
>JBMYOR010000123.1:0-7255 GCA_049599535.1 Bacteroidia bacterium
GTTAGTATGTCCAATAGCTGTTAAAATTTATTCTGTTAGCAGTTAATTTAAAAATTACCATGTGCCAATTATCAAATTTGATTTCAGGCTCATATAGTCATAATTCTTTTGAATAGCTAATTTCAGTCTTTTGGAGATTGTTAACTTGCTTAAAAACAAAATTCTAAAATCGTATTTTTCTGCTTTTGTATTTATAGTCCATAAAAATCATAAATACAATATTTGAATTGTCAAATGCAGTTTTATAGATCGTAGAAGCTCGTTTTGGAGTTAGGAAGCAATTAATTTAAATTTCAGAGATTAAAATCTGCATTTTAGCTGATTTCGGGTAAGCAAATGTGGATGAATACCCAACAACTATTAGCTAAATATTACAAAAAAGCTTGGTGGCTACAGTACCAATTCACATGTAAATAAAAAAGGGAACCTTTGGGCTCCCTTTTTTACAGTATAATATTGATTATGATTTATTTACCCAAAACGGTAGTAATATTTAGAAGCTTACCGTTTCTCTGTATTCTTAAATTTACAAGTTCTCCGGCATTGTGCTCGTTTAATAAAATATGAACGTTGTGCCCTACCACTGGCTTATTGTTTATGCCTAAAAGTATATCCCCGTATTTTAAGCCGCAGTGGTTGGCTGCACTTCCTTTTTCAACTTTTTTAATTTTTGCCCCTACTTTATTTTGCTTTGCCAAAGGCTTTAGTTCAATACCAAGTTTGCCCTTGCTGGCGTTTGCACCCGCTATAGCTGGCATTTTAGTTTTTATCTCGTGGTATTTTCCATTGCGATTTACTCTAAGCAAAACATCATCGCCTGGCTTATAATCACTTAGTGCTTTTTCAAGACTAGCCATTTGAATAGGCTGATTACCAATACCAATCAGAATATCATTAGGTTGTAAGCCTATGGCTTTACCCATGCTATTATTAAAAACTTTATCAATTGAAATACCAATTTCGTTTTCGTCTTCAGCCACGCTATACTCTATACCCAGATCAACATCTAATACTTTGGTTGTGGATTTTGAATTGGTAATTGTACCTGCAACTACAGCTTGAAAACTGAATAAAAGCGCTACTACTAATGTTGAAATGGTTTTTGTGGTTAATTTCATTTTGTTGGTGTTTTGTGTTTTGATGGCTCAAATATGCCCACCCTTTACACAACCCACAACACCAATAACAGGGGTTAACTATTGCAGATTAAACACTTACCGCCTAAATAAAAAACTTACCATTTAGCAAGCAATGTGCGCAAATATGTTAACAAGCGTTAACCAATTGTAACATCAGCCCAATTTTAATTCTAAATCACCTCATTGGTTAGTACTTCAAAGTCTTCTCTCTTTGCTTTGTCTACAATTACCTTAAACTGTACCTTTTCTTCTAATGGTTTATTATCTAAGGTGAGATAAATAGCACCGTATGCCGGCCATAGTGGGGTATTTACAAATTCGAGTAAAGAGTCTTTCATGGCTGGGGTCCAGCCACCTTCTTCCATAACTGATTGGCCAGCTTCAATACCTTCCAATGGATAAACCGCAACAATGTCAACATTTATTATGGAATCTCTAAACTCAACATATTCAGGGTCGCAGGTGGCATTATCAAGATCATGACTAAAAACGTACACAAAGTTTACGCCTACTTTTATTTCACTTCCTAAAGCAAGGCTATCGCATTGACGCCATTCGGTTTCAATTGTTTCGGTGCTGTCTTCATTGTAGTCTAGCTTATCAAGAATGTAAATTGTAGCATCATCAAAAGAGTAATTGGCCACATAAGGTTCGCAGCCGCAAGATGCTACAAAAAAGCCCCCTGCAATCACAGTAGTTAATAAAATTAGACTCCGCATGTTAGTTTTACCTTGATTAGGCCAAAGTTAAACATCAAGGCTGAAACACTAAACTTTAATACCAATAGATCTTATTAGAGATTGCTTTTACCATTCTTCCACCATATAATTCAATTTGAATTTTTAAATGAACTTTTCCCGAATGCTCATTTTTATTAAGCCAAACAGCGAACAAATCTGAAGAATCATTGGGTTCTGAATCCCAGGTATTATTGTGATAACTATTTATATACCGATCTTTATCTCTTTGTGACCATCCTCGAATTCCCAAAATACTCTGATTTGGTAAGTAGGCTCCAAAAGTGTCTAACGAAGTAATTGTAATGTCTAAAATTGAATCTGATCTTTTATACGACTCAGGATCGCATGGTTGTGAAGCATAGAGGTTGTTACTATGGATGTAGGATTCTAATTCAATTTCTCCATTAAAATCCACGGTCGGATTCATCTTGATGAACAATGAGTCTCCCGAATATTCAGTATCGGTGAATCCAAAATCCTTATACACGCCATCTAATGTGTCAAGTCCAAAAGTTTTTATCTGAATTAAATCAGAAAGTTGATAAAGCTGAATATACCTAGGGCAATAGCACGCAAATGCAACAATTTGCACGAATATTCCTAACAAAAGCCATTTCAATAAAAACCTAATCTTCATACCATTTTTTTTAATGAGCCAAGTAACAAAAATGTAAAACAACTAAAATAAAATGTAAGGATTGAGTTTTATTAAGTTATAGGGGTATCGGGAATGATGCCACAAGACATTTCGATGGAATTACATCGTTTCTGATCAGTAACGAACGATTTCAATCGTTCGCGCGAAGGATGAAATAAGCAAAAAAAAGAATGATGATTTTAAAATTCACAGCTGCAATTTCTCGACAAATTAAAAAAGCCGCGCAACATCTCTGCACATCTAATTTTAAGCTTTGAATAGAACATTTAATAAGTTCTCAAAATCAAGATTTGATTATTCATAGCTTTGAGATTGAGAATTCAAACTTTTGAAATTCTACTATGGCATTAAGCATCTACAAATCATCGGCCGGTAGCGGAAAAACCTACACCCTTGCAAAAGAGTACTTGAAACTACTCTTGCAAAACCCCTTGCAGCATCCCAACATTTTGGCGGTAACCTTTACCAATAGGGCCACGCAAGAAATGAAGGAGCGTATCATCAAGTTTTTGATCAACTTGTCAAAGAATGAAGATGAAGGTTTAATGCAGCAGCTGAAAAATGAAACTGGCTACACCTTTGATCACATAAAAGGAAATGCAAAAAAAGCACTACAGCAGATTCTTCATAATTATGGTGATTTTACCATAGTAACTATTGATAGCTTTTTTAATAGACTCATAAAATCATTTGCCCATGAACTAAAGCTGCCACTGCGCATGGAAGTGCAACTTGATAGCGATGAAGCCCTTGAAGATGCCTATGACCGATTGATGTTGCAATTGGGAATTGACCAAGATTTGGCCAAATACATTACCAATTATATGTTTCATAAGTTGGATAATGACAAGGGTTGGTATGTAGAGCGCGAAATAAAAGACCTTGGCAAACAGCTTTTCAGAGAATCATTCGATCCCGTTTTTAAAAGCCTAGATAAGGTAGAGTTCGCTAAGATCAAAGGCCTAATTGAAGAAACCAACGCCTACCTAAACCGCATAAACGGACAAATAAAAGATCTGGGCAATGAGTGGTTTGAGCACTTAGATAGTTATGGTCTAGAAGTTAAAGACCTTGCTGGCAAAGAGCGTGGAATCGGAAATTTTGGCACACACCTGTTAAATGTAAATATTAAAAAACTGACGGAGCCTGGTGTAACACTACCAAAAGCTCTGGATGACCCAACAAAATGGCACACTAAAACATCAAAACTCGCTGAATCAATTCAGCAATGTGCAATTGAACATTTAATCCCTATTGCTTCAAACGCCTTGCAAATTTGGCAAGATGTAAAAGCCGAATACAGCATTAGGCTCATGCTCTTTAAAAACTTGCATGCCCTCGGTTTGCTTAAAAATATCAATGAACAATTAAAAGCTTTTAGAGATGAAAACGATAGAATTCTAATCTCAGACCAAAACCGCCTGATTAATGAGATTATTTCTCAATCTAATGTTCCATTTTTATACGAAAAAACAGGAGCCAAATACCGGCACTTTTTATTGGATGAGTTTCAAGACACCTCTGCCCTGCAATGGGTAAATTTTAGGCCTTTGCTAGAAAATGCTTTGGCCGAAGGTGGTAAAGTGCTTGTAGTGGGCGATGGCAAGCAAAGCATTTACCGTTGGCGTGGCGGTAAAATGGAATTGCTCTTAAAGGATATTAGTGAAGACTTGGCGCTTTTTATTGATAAAGGCTCAATTAAAAACCTAGATGCTAATTACCGAAGCCACAAAGAGATCATTGAGTTTAACAACCAGTTTTTTGGTGAAATTGCAAAAGCAGCAGCCGGCAAACTAGAAAAAGAGAAAAGCCATTTAGCCGAATTGGCTTTTGCCGATGTGGCGCAAAAAACCACCACCCAAACCAAAGATGGTGGCTATGTAGAAATGCACTTTATTGATGATGAAAAAGAAGAGTATGAAGATGAGAAGGGAAAAACCAAGAAACGGGTAACCGAAAAAGCCAAAATCTTAACCGATGAAAAGCTACTGGAAACGGTTTTAAATCTAAAAAAAGAAGGCTACCAATGGCGAGATTTGGCTTGTTTGGTTTTTAGCAATAGTCAGGGAGCAAGAGTAGCCGAGCTATTAAGCAGCAACAACATCCCTGTTCAAAGTAGTGATTCTCTCCTACTGAAAAATGCAGCTTCGGTTCGTTTGCTAATTTCATTATTAAGGCACTTGCAAAACCCTGAAGATGCACTGCGGCGGGGTGAAGTAACGCTTATGCTGGCGCAGGTTGGGAGTTTAGAGTTTAGAGTTTCTAGTCCAAAGTCTAATGTCCAAGAACTAAAGTCTAGCGCTGTTGAAAACCAGAAAAGTGCAAGTAGGCTGAGCGAAGCCGAAACCGAATTGCACACCAAACTTTTAAAAGCCAAAGAATCTACTGAAGCTTTTTACCAATTACTCCCAAGCGAGCTGCTAAATGTGCTAAAAAAATCAAGCGGTAATATGCTGCATTTGGTGCAAATGCTCATTTCAGCCTTAGAGCTTGAAAACCAAGCGCCTGAATACTTACAACGCTTTACCGAAATTATTTACAATTATGAAGTGAAAAACGAAAGCCATTTAGGTGAGTTTTTGGCTTGGTGGGACGAAACGAGCAATAAACATAGCATACAAACACCTGAGAACGAAAATGCGGTTGTGGTGCTCACCATTCACAGAGCAAAGGGTTTGCAATACCCTGTGGTGCTTATGCCTTATGCCAAGCGAAGCATTGAAACCAAACACAGCGAAATACTTTGGCTCAAAAACCAAAGCATTAAAGCCGATTGGTTAGACTTTTTACCACTCAACTATAACAAAACCCTACTTGAAACGCCCTATGCCCAAATCTTTGAAAGCGAAAAGGAAATGGCTATGGTTGATGCGCTCAACATGCTTTATGTAGCTTTTACAAGGCCCGAAGAACGTTTATATGTTTTCGCAAATCATAAAGAGCCCAACCTACCCAGCACGGCATCTTTCTTACATGGTTTTTTAGAATCGCATACGCAGCTCAAGGAGCATTTGAGCGGCGACTTGTTTGAATTTGGCACCAAAAAGAACCCAAATACCGGGCCTATTGAAGCCCAAGACGCTATACCCAGCCTTGTAAAAACTAATACGCAGCCTCCCCTTTTGCGAAAACCCCGCTTGCAAATTGCTGATTTAAGAGCTGGGAATGTCAAGCCTTTTCAAAAAGGAATTTTATTGCACGAACTTTTGGCCAAGGTCAATCATAAAAACGACATTCCTAAATGCCTGCAAATGGCGGTTTCTGATGGTTTAATCAATGAAACCGAGATGGATATTTGGAAAGAAAAACTTGAAGAAGTTCTAGATAACCCACAAATAAAAGAGTGGACTGAAACAGCTATCGAGCAACTCAACGAGCAAGAATTCTTGACACCAAATGGCACGTTAAGGCCAGATAAAATCTACGTTTTACCCCATAGAATTATAGTTGTAGACTACAAAACTGGCAGTCCAAAACCCGAGCATGAAGAGCAGGTGCTTGAATATCTTTCGGTAGTTTCTGGTTTAGAGTTTCATGTCCAAAGTCCGGGGTCTGATGTCCAAGGTCTAATGTCCAAAAGTCAACCTGACTTATTCAGTCAAGAACAACTAGAAACTGGAAACAAGGAACTCGAAGCCTATTTATTATATACCCAAACCAACCAACTCATAAAAGTAAACTAGGCAATGACATTTATTCAAGAAATACTATAATCGATTATAGAGGAGTCTGATGATGACAGTTTAGAGTTTAAAGCTCAAAGTTTAAAGGAGCAAAATAATGAGCTCCCTTCCCTGGACGAGGGAAGGGTTGGGGATGGGTCGACTTCAAACTTTAAACCCGAAACTTTAAACTCGATTAACTGGCGCAAGCACATTTTCCTTTTCCCGAGTAAAAGACCAGCTGCTTATTTAAAACAAGAGCTGAGCAAACAAATTAGTAGGCCAATTCCAAGTCCGCAGTGTTTGGCTATTGCTGATTTTATTACAGAATATAGCAGGTTAACACCAGTGGATACCATGACCCTGGTATTTGAGCTTTACGAAATTTATTTGGGCTTGCTTAAGGAAGATCAAAAGCCCTTGCCGCTATTACAATTTTACCCTTTGGGCGAAACGCTAATAGCCGATTTTGGTGATCTTGACAAAGACTTAGTTAATGCTAAACAGTTATTTGCCAACTACAAGGCACTAACTGACCTTGAAGATGAATTCTCAATTGAGAACGAGCAAATGGAAACCTTCAGAACTTTTTGGAGTCATTTCTCAACCCAAGAGCCCAAGAAGATGCAAATTGAGTTTCTTGATTTATGGAACATTATGGGGCAGCTTTACTTTGAGTTTAGAACTATACTGCAACAAAAAGGCATTGCATATTCGGGTTTGGCAGAACGCAACATGGTAGATTATTTTGGTGACCTTAGCAAAGACTTTTCAAACAAAACCATTTGCATTTGCGGTTTCAATGCGCTTACCAAAGCTGAGATCAAACTCTTTAAAGAGCTAGAAACGGTTACAGATGTGCGCTATTTTTTCGATTACGATGAATACTACATGGCCAAACACCATGAAGCTGGGCATTTTATGAGGAGAAACTTAAAGGAGTTAGGAGTTTCTAATTCAAGCCCCATCCCTAACCCTTCCCCTCAGGTAAGGGAACGTTTTAAGTCCTTCCCCCTGCGGGGGAAGTTAGAAGGGGGCAACCTTAAACTAGAAACT
>JBMYOR010000124.1:0-7252 GCA_049599535.1 Bacteroidia bacterium
AGTTGGGATAAACAGTAAATTGCTAAAAAGTGACTGCCTTTATATAAGCAGTGATTTCTTTCATTTTTCAAATCACAATGTGATAAGGTCAACAAGTAGAGATGAGGCCGTTTGGAACTTCAACTTTGGCAATACAACATATTTGGCATATGATTTTAATCCAAAAAAAAGAAGCCTTGCTTTTGGTTTTGCAATTCAAAGTATCGGATTCAATAATCTTTATGAAGGAGCCGTTGATCCGCATAAAGGGATAAATTCAAAATCGTACATCACCATACTTATACTTTAATATATGAGAAGTACAGTAATTATTTTATTTTGCCTTATCACAGTGATAAATTGTTCTGGAGTTAGCTTAAAAGATACTGTTGGATTGCGCAGTGTTCAGTTGGTTGCAACATTTAGAGGGAATCTTGAATCTAGTTTTAATAATAAATATAGCAAACCAGTGCCTTTTACTACTGAATTCGAACTCATATTGCGTCCATTGGTTTTAAAAAACAAATCTAATACTTTGTATCCTTTGTTAGGATATACAAGATATAGATGGCAGCATTTGGCTACGGGTAATTTGTTAGAATATAACAATTTGAACTTGGGTTTTGGTTATAAAGCCATCCTTTACAAAAAAGAAAAAACCTGCATTCAGGTCTTAGGTGATTTGTTTTATCAAAGAATTTTCACAAGAAATGAAAATTTCGACATTATTAATAAAGGTAGATTTAATATGTATTTTTTGGATATTAATTTAGTTTATACTAAAAAAATTAAATGGTTACTAATTGGACCTTTTGTTAAGTTTTCATTGCCAAGCTCAGTGTTTGATTCAGTTACTAAAAGTTTCAACTTTCCTAAAACCTTAAATACTAGTTTAGGAGTAATGATCAATATATGAAAAGCTTCTTATTAACATCACTTTTATTAGTTTTTACTGATTTGGCTGTTGCTCAACAAATCATGGCTAATTCGGGATTTGAAGAAAATGACTATGCAAATACATCTAACGATCCATGTTCATTTGCTGAGCCTTTTTTTACAAGTAAGGTTGATTATTGGAAGTCTTCGCATGGTTCAGCGCAGCTCATTGATCCTAGTATTACAGGTTGTGGTATTCAAAGTAATTCAGGCGGATATCATGCTTTCATGACAGGAGGAGGGAATATCGAAGGGATTTTTCAAGAAGGATTAAATTTAAAAATGGGTGATGTTGTAACAATAACAATGTATGCGCTCGGTAATCTTAAAGTGTCTTTCTGAAATGGGTTAATAAATCATGATGATCCAGGTGGTGCTAATACATGGCTACCAACCCCAACGAATGAACAAGTCATTTATCAAGGTGCTACCACGACATTGGGATGGCAAAAAATCCAAATTCTACAACTCAGGTTAGACGATGATTATGATCAACTTTGGGTGCACTGTCCGTCAGGGAGCCTAAATTTAGATGATTTAGAACTTTATAAATCTTGCTGTAATCTAAATTCGACCCATACAGATCAGAATATTGTAGATCCACCAAGTAGATATGTTGGAGACTATATTCATGCGGGAGAAAATGTTATTTCAAATATTACCGCAGGTCCGGTCATCATTACACATAACGTGGACAGTGTTGTTTATCAGGCAGGGAATTCAATAGAGTTATTTCCAGGCTTTAGTGTGGAAGAAGGTGCAAATTTTGTGGGTCGTATCAAATACTGTAACAAAGCACCATTAACTGTTTATATAGATTCTATGGCAGTAGAAAACCCTACATGTTCTACCAAATATTCGGCAAGCGCTTGTGGTGGCTCAGGTGAATATTCGTTTTCTTGGAGTAATAATATTGGTGATGCAAATAAGCCTGAAAGAACAGAGCTATTGTCCTTTGAAAATAATCAAACCATAACGGTAACAGTAACGGATTTAATTACCCATGAGACTGATACTCGGTCAATATTTAGAGTAAAAAGTCCATTTTATGGGGACTTTAGTTTTTCGGAATACCCAGGTGATCTTATTACCCCTAATGGCGATAACTACAACGATTATTTTATGCTTGTAGACAGCGCTAGATTGGGTGAAAACAATTTTGGCTACAATGCTTATGGATACAAACTTATCCTACAGGATAGATGGAATGCATCATGGAATGGGCTATGGTATAGTGGATATGTTGAAGATACAATTAATGGTTTTTCATTTGATGAGTTAAATCCACCTTATAATTATTGTTCTGAAAACGTAAATCATTATAAATGGGAAGTACGCTTCTATAATTGTAAGGGGGATCAATATTGGTTTGGTACTTTTGATGAAGTAGGCTGTGGTACTTTTCCTAATGATGAAACATCTACAAGTTTTGAAACTAACAATGAGATAGAAATTTCACCTAACCCATTTTTATCGATTTTACAAATAGATAATATAGCTGAACCTACTGTATTAAAAATAGAAACCCTTAACGGTCAGTTGGTACATACTCAAAAGCTAAGAAAAGGATCAAATAGCATAGATCTAAGCTTTTTGGTAAGTGGTGTTTATTCTGTTACAATTTATAATAATAGTGGTCAAGTGCTGAAAAGAGCAAAAGTGGTTAAGCTATAAGGTTTTGCAATGGCAATCCATTCTGTACATCTCTTTGAGCTTTTAAACCTTAAACTTCAAATACTTAATCTTCTCACCTTCGCCTACAAATAGCGCTTCGTAGTGGGTTTTAATTTGAAGGGTTTCGTCCTCGTAAAGTTTTGAATCATAAAGGTTTCGAGTGAGCTTTTCAGGCTCAATGCGCATGCCCGCCAACACACCTACAGTAAATTCAAAAAGGTAAGTGTTATCCGTTTTTAAATGAACGTTGCCATTTGGTTTTAATACTTGTTTGTATTTATCCAAAAAGAAGGGGTGGGTCAATCGGTTCTTAGCTTTTTTGGGCTGAGGGTCGGGGAAAGTAATCCAGATTTCATCTACCTCGCCTGCGGCAAAAACTTCATCAATAAATTCAATTCTAAATCTCGCAAATCGCACATGGTCAAGGTCATTTTCAGTTGCATCGGTTCCGCCTTTCCAAAGCCTTGCGCCTTTAATGTCAATGCCAATAAAATTTTTGGTTTTGTCGTTTTTACCCATGCCCACGGTGTAGTGCCCTTTACCACAAGCCAATTCAAGCACAATAGGATTTTCATTGCCAAAATGCTCGTGCCATTTCCCCTTTAAATGCCTAGGAAATTCCAAAATATTGGTCATTTCCTTACTCTGCTCAATTCTAAAACTCTTACTCTTTGCCAAAATGAATTATCCTTTTCGTCCCTTTAAAAGTGCATCACCAATTGGGGTGTCTAAAATGGCGTGAACCGCTAATTGTTTGTAGTAGCCAAGGTTCAATCGCCAATCGTTGCCAATGTGTTTTCGGTAGGCATTCATGCCTTCAATATAGCAACGCTTCCAATTGATCTCGCTATTGCCACCGGGTGTAAATACTGAAATTGGCTTTTCAAGGTATTTGAATTTTTCATTTCGCAGCCTAATCAATAAGTCATAATCCATAGCATCGCGCAAATCATCGGGGAATAAGCCAATTCTTTCGTAAACTTCATTACGCAGAAACATGGTAGGGTGCGCTACTTGCCGCATGCCCATGTAAAGTTTTTCAGGGTCAAATGCCGTTCCGCTAATAATCCAATGGCCGCCTAAATATTGCTTAAACTGTCCGTGAGTCCACATCAGTTTTTCATCAGCATCAAACTCAGCCATTACCGTTTCTACTGACGTTTCATCAAAATAGTAATCGCCTGAATTTAAAATGTGAATTACATCTTGGGTGCAGCGGCTAACGCCTTTGTTAAAACCATCGCTAATTCCATTATCTCTTTCCGAAATCCATTTTACGTATTCTGGTAATTCGGTTGAAGAAAGGTAATCGCGGATTTCGCTGTTCTTTGAGCCATCAATAATCCAATACTCCTGTGGCAAGCGCGTTTGGCTCGCCACAGAAGCCATGGTAGTTTTTAACTCTTCAAGATTATTAAAGCAAATAGTTACAATAGAAAGAGTTGCCATTAATTAGCTATGTGCGTTATCGTGTTGCTCCTTTATCCAATTAAAGGTCAATTCCATGCCTTTTTTCAATGGCCATGATGGCGCCCAACCAATTTTCTCCTGAATCAAGGCATTATCAGAATTTCTTCCGCGTACCCCTTCAGGCCCAGGAATGTTATTAATTGAAATGTTCTTTCCTGAAATCTCAATGATCATTTTAGCGAAATCGTTAATAGAGATCATTTCTTCAGAACCAATGTTTACCGGACCAGTAAAGTCAGAACGCATTAAGTTCAAAACACCTTCTACACATTCATCTATGTAAAGGAATGAACGGGTTTGCTTACCATCCCCCCAAACTTCAATTACGCCACCTTCAGGTGTTTCAGCTACTTTACGGCAAAGAGCGGCAGGTGCTTTTTCCTTGCCACCTGTCCAAGTACCTTGTATTCCAAAAATGTTGTGGAAACGAGCAATGCGTACTTCCATGCCATAGTTGCGGTGGAATGACAAATACATTCTTTCGCTAAAAAGCTTTTCCCAACCGTATTCGCTATCGGGGTTGGCAGGGTAGGCGCTGTCTTCGCTACATTTAGGATTATCAGGGTCTAATTGATTATGCTCAGGATACATGCAAGCTGAAGAACTGTAGAAAATCCTTTTGGTGTTTTTCTTAAGTGCTTCATGTGCTACATTAAGGTTTATGGTAGCTGAGTTGTGCATTACATTAGCATCATTTTCGCCTGTAAAAATATAGCCAGCACCACCCATGTCAGCTGCCAATTGGTAAATCTCATCTACATCTTCAAAAATTGAGTCAGCCACTACTTTTTGGTCACGTAAGTCGCCAATAATAAAGTCATCAGCTGCTGTTTTCGAAAATTCAGGCCACTTGAGGTCAATTCCACGAACCCAAAAACCTTCATCCTTAAGCTTTTTAACCAAATGAGAACCAATAAAACCTCCTGCACCCATTACAATGGCAGTTTTTCCTGTTCTGGGCTCAAGACTTTGGTTACCCACCACTACGGTTTCGCTTGTATCGCCCTTTCTTCTTATCAAGCTTTTCCCTTCATCAGGGCTTAAATATTTATAATCAGACATATTTTAGATTTTGTTTTATCAAATAATGAATTCAAAAATGGGTTATTTGAATTTAATGAAGAAATAACCATTGTTACATAAGTCATTTATTTGCTTAAAAAGTTAAAAAGCAAGCAGAAATAGAATAAAAATTTTAGTTTTACTAAATAATAGATGAGTGCTGCAACCTTTTAAGGGGTTGGTACATCTAAAACCACATCAAACCATTTATGTTTTTTAGAAAACAAGAAATAAGACCATCAGAAGCAAGCGAGCAACAACTTATAGAGGGTTGTTTAAAAGAAGATCGCAGGTTTCAGAAAGAGCTTTATGATAGGTATGCATCTAAATTATTTGCGGTTTGTTACAGATATTGCAAAAACAGGGAAGAAGCACAAGATGTATTGCATGAAGGCTTTATAAAAGCAGTTAAAAACCTACACAAATTTGAAGCTAAGGGATCTTTTGAAGGGTGGTTGAGAAGGATAATGGTAAATACTTCTCTCGAAAGTTTTAGAAAAAATAAACACTTATCAGTAGTAGATGATATAGAAAATGCAGAAATGCACAGCGTTGATTCAAATGCACTTGAAAATATGTCGGCTAATGAGCTTTTACAATTAGTAAATGCACTCCCGGCGGGTTTTAAAATTGTTTTTAATTTATACGCTATAGAAGGATTTAGCCATAAAGAAATTGCCGATAGATTGGGAATTTCAATTGGCACTAGTAAGTCTCAGCTTTCAAGAGCAAGGGTAGCCTTACAAAATATGATTAAGGGAATAGACGAAGAAGTTTACAACGAGTATGCCCAACATAGATGATATATTTAAGGCAGGATTAGCCGGGCATGAGATGGCTCCTGATCCTACAGGCTGGGATAAGCTTAGTAAAAAGCTAACCAGTAAAGAGGGTAAAGTTGTATTGCCATGGTACTATAATCCTAGAAAAGCAATGCTTGGCGCATTGGCCATTAGTTTGCTATCTTTTGTTGTTGGATATTTTATTGCACAAACATTTATTTATAATACTCCAAATAATGATTTGGTAAGCCAAAGCGGCGATAAAGCAATTGATGAATCTGAACCAATTGAAATTATTGCTGAAAAAGTAAAACCTTTTGTAAATCCAAACAATGCGGTTTTTGCCAATAATTTGCTTGGTTATTCTAATACTGCAAGTAAAAAAACAGCTCCTGCAAAAACAGTAGACTTTAATAAAAACCGAGCAGTTGTTTTAATTAAAAATAGCTTTAAAAATAAGCTTGAGAACATAATTAATGTGGAAGCCTTGGCAAATACTGAGCTTACACAGTTAAAGGGTGGGCAAATGGCTTTATTAGGCAGTAAATTATTTTCGAAAATCCCTACATTTCAGTTAGAGAACGAATTGCATAAACAGTTGAAAAATGAGTTTTCAGTGCAATCAAGTACTTTTAATACTTTGTTTTTTGAAAATAATGTAGTTGAAAATGGTGCAACTATTGATGTGCTTTATAACGACAACTATGATATAACTAGTAAGATGTACGGTTTAGGTTATGCTCGCAAGCTCAACAATAGATTTGCTGTTGTGAGCGGGGTAAATATTATAAACCAACAATTGGCATTAAAGGGAACACGTACAGCCTATGATAATGGCACAGGTTCAAATCTTGATCCACAGGATAAAATTTCAGAAACAGGTTATACCCAAAATTTTCAAGCATATTCATTACAAATCCCATTAGCATTTAGAGTGCAGGGGGCAAGTAGAGTGTTTGGGTATCATTTTGATGCTGGTGTTTTTGCTCAAAAGAAAATATTTGAGCAAAGAACCTTTACCCTTTCAGATGAAGCGTTTTTACCTTTAGCAAACAATTGGGCCAAAGAAGTTTTTAATACCGCACCACAAATTGGGTTTTATAGTGCAATAGGTTTTGATACCTATCTGTTTTCTAATCTTGGTTTAAGAATGGATGCTATTATCAGAAAAAGAATACAACCGAGAATTTCGGCCGAAGGCTTTGATGATGATCAGTTAGATTATGGTTTAAATCTTGGATTATTCTACCGATTCTAAGGGCAGTAGTTTAAAATTTTTCAATTCAAACACTTTATGGGCAATTTTCATACTACGTGAGCGATGAGAAATTATAAGCACCATTATGTTG
>JBMYOR010000125.1:0-7152 GCA_049599535.1 Bacteroidia bacterium
GTATCTGTAACCAAATACTGTCGTTGAAATTCTGGTTCATTAGTTTGTTTATTCCAAGACTTTTGCAAAAGACGAAGAAAGAAATACGCTTGCCCTTTTTGGTAATTTGCGCTGTTGTAGTGTGCATTTATTATTGTTTTATATCCATTGGCGTTCATAAGACCCCAGTCGCCATCACTGTCACAAAACAAACTCTTATTCTCAATCGGTAAAGGGATGTCAAATCGCATATGACTTAACTCCTTTAAATTTCCATGTTTATCAAGCCTATATAATTTCCAGTAAGCATTGTGCTTGTAGCCTTTTTTATGGGCTACCATGCCAGCGTAATGCTTTAAAAAAAAGCTACTGTCTTTATTATTAAAACCATACAATCCTATTACGTCGTCATAGAATTTAAACTTTACCAATAAGTTTGTATTCTTATCTAAAAGACCAAGCATGTAATTTTCATCGGCACCCACAAAACCTATCCCTTTCACTGGCCTAATGTATTCAAAGGTGTTGGCAAAAAGTTCTTGGTTGCTCTTGTAATAATATCCAACTTTTTCTAATAATGAATAGGAAGTCTCGTCCAAATCATTTTTTGAAATATTAGATTTATACACTGGAACATAAAATTGAGTATCCATTTTATAAACAACTTCAAATACTTTCTTACGCTTATAAACTCTATTATGAATTGATGCCCTTCCCTTAAATTGTTTGAGTATCTTATTATTTGTATCAAGAATAAAACTTAGGCTATCGTTGGTCCACGCGTGGTAAGGTTTGGCTATTGGTTCCTTTTTTTCATGATCATAGCCTAGTGTTTTATTTAATGAAATCAATTCTGTTCCTGAAATCAACACAATGTCGTCTACGTATTTTTCGCTTTTATCCCAATAGCCAGGCTTCAGTTTTAAGAAGAAGGTATCTATGGGCTTTGTGGTTAAGGTGTCGCCTTTTGAGCTTAAAACCAGATAGCGTTGGTCTATTCTTTTTAGCCTGACAATACCGCCGGAGATATGATTTGCTGGCAGCACAAGTTCGTTTCCGCAGTTGCTATAGGTCAATCGATTAAAAGAAACGAATTGTCTGCACCCATCCTTGCATTGGATAGTGTAAAGATCTGATAATCCGGGCCAGGTTTCATAGATTGAAGAAATTGATCTTCGTGCCAAAGTGGTTATATGCTTACCTTCATCTGTTATAATAATAACTGAATCTTTTGTATATAATTTAAACCAATTTTGGCTTTCTAATACTTCAATTTTTTGGTATAGTGTCTGCGCAATCAGTTTGTTTTCTTGGTAGGATGAAGATATAATGGCCAAAACGCCTTTTCCATCGCGGCCATTTACTTCATAGTATTTGGTTCGTAGTGATGAAGAGGCTAGCTCAATTTCATCCTTATGCGTAAATGACACAATCTCTTTGCTTCCATTTATGAACCAAGTTTTGCCTTTCTTATTCTTGATGGTCATAGATCCATACTGCATGAAATCTTCATTACTATGTGAATAAAACCAAAATAAATCACCTATTGACTTAATAGTCTGTAGCTGACGAGACACTTCCTTTACATCCAAAATTTTAAGAAGCAAATTCCCATCCTTATTATACACATAAAGATCACCTGATTTGTAAAAATGTATTGCCCCATTAAACCATGTTGGCACTAAAGAATCATACTCACAGGCAATTACTTCATTTCCCATATCATCTATCAATCCAAGCTTATCTTTCTGAAAGGCAATAAGCCGGTTTTTGAAAATTGGAAATAAGCTATTGTATTTTGATAATTGTATTACCGTTTCAGATCTATAAATACCAACTCCATCCTCGGCAGAGAATATTTGCACATCATCCACTTTTTGATTATCGAGCCATCGTGCTTGCAAAAATGAAGGGCTCAATTGTTTGGATTTCAAATTAAATACCATCCAATTATTGTTAGTGTCTTGCACATACAATTCGGTTTTTGAACAAAGTGCAGGATAATATATTCCAAAACTGTACGAATGACTTATGGCTGAATGATAAGGACTTTCTAATAAGAATTCGCCAAATAAATTGAGCGTGTCGCATGGAGCATACTGTAAACCCATCGAGTCAAAATACAACTTGGGGGCAATGGTTTTGAACTCTAAAGGCAATACCGTTTGAAGTTCCTGATTAAGCAAACCTTTTAAACCACCTTTCTCAACTACTCGATACTGTGACAAGGGTATTTTATTTAAGCTGCTGTCTTGTTCAACATAGTACTTGTAGGCGGCATCAAAAAAGCGCCTTACATCATCATATTGCGGTTCAATAAGCCACTCACCGCTAGTGTCTACAAAACCATATAAACAGCCCAATGGCGCTTTCTTTGTTTCTGGAAAGCTTTGGGCATCTACGTGGTCGTAAGTGCATGCGGCCAGTAAAATAACGAAGAATAGGTTGCGCATCGTTCTGCTAAAGTATAGGTTTTAATCCATTATTTATGGGCAAAATCCACTGGTGGAGTTTACAAGATTAAAAAGGGAAAAAACCGCTTTGCTTTTCTTGAAAATGAGTGTCATGATGATTGTAAAATTGGTGCATCAATTAAAACAGTGGGCTCATTGTGCTTTAAAAATCCATGCTTTACCATGGGGGTGATAACTGTGTATTAGAGGTGGGTATGCTTTCATTTGTGTGTTTTGGCGCAGGAGCGCCTACTGATGTTACATTTTTGAAGCTGGAACTTCAAAATGGCTTTTTAGTGACTTTGGACCTTGGACAGAGATACGACTAGAAACTCTAAACCAGAAACTAAGATGTCGGACACTTCCAAGTGTCTGACATCTACATTGAACCTTAAACTTGCTAACCTTGAACTTCAAGTGTGCTAAACCCTTGCCCGTTTCTTATTAGTTTTATTTGGGTGTTGATACGTTCTTTTAGGGCTTCTGGCTTAGCCATTATTCGGCGCAGGAGCGCCTACTGATGTTACATTTTTGAAGCTGGAACTTCAAAATGGCTTTTTAGTGACTTTGGACCTTGGACAGAGATACGACTAGAAACTCTAAACCAGAAACTAAGATGTCGGACACTTCAAAGTGTCTCACAACTCCTTTAAACCTTAAACTTGTCAGATGTCAGGCACCCAAAGGTGGCAGACATCTTATCCTTGAACTTCCAACGTACTAAACCCTTGCCCGTTTCTTACTAGCTTAATTTGTGTGTTGATACGCTCTTTTAAGGCTTCTACGTGGCTAATGATACCGATGGTTTTTTGACCTTCACTTTGTAGTTTTTCTAATGTATCAAGGGTTTGGTCTAGTATTTCAGGGTCAAGCGTTCCGAAGCCTTCGTCAATGAAAAGAGAGTTAATTTCTACATTTCTAGAAGCGAGATCTGATAGGGCTAGTGCCAGCGAAAGGCTCATAAGAAAAGTCTCGCCGCCTGAAAGGGTTTTTACAGAGCGGCGCTCATTGCCCATGTGTTGGTCAACCACCATTAGGCTGTCGTCTTCATTATCTTTTGCTTTGTCCAATAGGTAGCGGTCGTTTAAGCCGGCAAGTCGGTGGTTGGCTAAAACAATGAGTTGGCTCAATGTGAGGTCTTGTGCAAATTGGTTGAACTTATTACCCGTAGCATCGCCTATGTATTGATTGAGTAGAACCCACTGCTTGCCTTTTTTCTCGGCTTCTATTATTTTGGTTTGTAGCTCGGAGACTTTGGCTGAGTTCTTTTTGTGGCTCCTTAGCTCGTTATCGGTTTCATTATACTGTTCTGATTTTTTTTTCTTTTCAGAATTTAGAGTTTCTAGTTTCTGGTTTAGAGTTTCTAGTTTTAACGATTCGCTTAGCTCTTTTTTATTAGCTATTATTTTTTGATGTTGATTTATGGACTGCTCATTGAGCTTTAAACTTTGAACCAACTCACTTTGAACTCTCTTCAGTTGGTTGAAATCAACTTCAGAAAGTCGATTTTTCAGTGCGAATTCTATGCTTTCATAACCCAAAGGTTTTAATTCATTTATTAGTTTTTTACTTAACTCGGCTTGAGCTTGCTCAAGGGTAATTAATACCTTTTGTTCTTTTTGTAGGGTCTCAGTTTGTGAAGCCAATTGTTGGGTTAAACGTCCATAATTATCACGAAGGGCTTGAATCTCCCCAGCCAACTCTTTTTCATCTTTGGGATAAAGAGCCTTAAACTCTTGCCTTTTGAGCATCCCATTTTCAAACGCTTCTTTTAGGGCTTTTACATCAGGCTCTGCATTTT
Source organism: Bacteroidia bacterium (assembly GCA_049599535.1). Classification (GTDB taxonomy): domain Bacteria; phylum Bacteroidota; class Bacteroidia; order CAILMK01; family JACPUW01; genus JACPUW01. Next base: position 4,234 of record JBMYOR010000125.1, read on the forward strand.
TTAGCGCGATTAGCTTCTCGTTTTTGTTAATGTAATCCTGTAGTTTTTCGCGTTGTTGTTTAAGGTCAGCTGCCAAATTCTCTAATCCTATATTGATCTCTTTATCAGTGAAATTTTGCAGAATTTCATCAAGCTTTTGGGCAATTTCCTTTAGCTTTTCTTGCTCTTCGCTAAACTCAGCTTCTGCGTTTATTAGTTGTGCTTCAGCTTGCTTTAGCTCAGTTTCTAATTTTACCAAATTGCCGTGCATTTTAGAAAGTTTCTCTTTTTCTACCGAGAGTTCTTTTTCAAACTGACTGGGCTCTCCTTGTTTTTCTTCTGCAAAAGGATGCTCTAACGCACCACAGAGCGGACAAGGTGCTCCTTCTTTTAAGTGCTCTCGGTGGGTTTCTAGCTCTGCTACACGCAGGCTCAAAATCATTTTTTCATCCACCAGTTTTACGATCCGCTCTTGACCTTCAAACTCCTGCCTAGCATCTTTAATTTTAGCAGGCAAATCTTCAACCTTCAATTTTAAACTTTCAATTTCAGCACTGAGTTTTTCAAGCCTTTTATTTTGCTCTTCTCTTCGGCTTTGTAGTGGAACGGCGTTTTTAAGCCATTCAATTTTATCATCAAGCAAACCCAAAGATTCGTGCATTTTTGATAGTTCTAAGCCTTTCAATTCTTTATGCAGCTCATCAAGCTCCGCTCCAATGTTCAACTTTGAATTATTATAATTTTCAAGTGAATCTTTTAGAGCTTTTGGATCAAAACTTACGCCATGCATTTTGAGTGGCTTTAAATTACCAATGGCATTAGCAAAGGCCACGCGCAACTCTTGCATTTCTGCGAGTAAACCGTTGGCTTTGGCTTGAAAGTGCGCAATAGAACCTTGCACATCATCTTCATTATAATCATTGACAACCAACTGCTTTACTTGTGATTTTGTGTGGTTGAGCGTTTTGGTGACATCATCAATTTTTTGCTGTAAAGCAGACACTTCTGCGCTTGATTCCTTGATTTTTTCATTACCGCTTTTCCATTGGTTCAACTCATCAGCAAAGGGAATTAGGGCTTCATGTTTTTTAATCTTTTCACCTTCATTGTTGTCAAAAGCCTCCTTTCTATCATTAAGTTTCTCTTCGTTGGTTTGCAGCTTTTTTAATTCAGCTTCAAGCTTTTCAACTTCAAGCAACAAGTCCTTTTTCTTATTTAGCTCTGTGAGTTGCTTTTCTAGTTCGGCAATGTTGGCCTTTAATTCAACGTGCGTTTTGGTGAGTTCGCTATGCTTTTCATCATCTAATAATTGCTCACGATAAACCGACTGCTCTTTTCTCAGGTCTTCTAATACTTTTCCGTGCTCCTTGTATTTTTCAAAAGCTCGTTTTCCTAACTCACGATAAACATTTGTTCCCGTTATTTTTTCTAATAAAGCAGAGCGCTCCTTTTTATCAGATTGCAAAAACTTAGCAAAGTCGCCTTGTGCCAACATCATCGATTTTACAAATTGGTCAAAGTGTAGGCCAATATTGCCTTCGTTAATTCCCGGTACTTCACTCTTTTTGGCATCGATGATCTTATCGTTCGGCAGCTCAGAAACGAACATGTCGTAATCACGCAGGTTGCCTGTTCGTGCGGTAGAAATCTCCCATTTGCTACGGAAAACACCTTTTTTACATTCGTATTCTACTTCAGCATAACACTCTTGTGTATTGCGGGTAAGTATGGCGCCCGTATCGGCTACCACGCTTTTGGTAATGGGTTTTGAGATGCGTGGAACACGGCTAAAAAGCGCCAAGCAAATGACATCGAGCAAAGTCGTTTTACCACTACCCGTTGGACCCGTAATGGCAAATAATCCTGCGCCTTTTAAAGGTTCTGTTGTAAAATCAACGGTATGTTCTCCGCGAAGGGAGTTTATGTTTTTAAATCTAACTTTATTTATTTTCATAGGTGGTGTTTTGGCCCCATCCCAACCTTCCCCGCAGGGAAGGAGTTTTAGGTCCTTCCCCCGTGGGGGAAGTTAGAAGGGGGCAACTTTTTATAATAACATGAAAACTCATATTCAATTCAACTCCTGCAACAGTTCATTAAATGCTTGTTTGAGCAAGGCCGAAGTTTCTTCGTCAAGGTTTTCAGCTGCTAACCGTTTCTCGAATACTTCGGTCGGTTTAAGGTCTTCTAATTGCTGGTTTTTATTAAAGAGTGCTGCTGTTCCGCTCAATTGGTTTTTAAAGGTAATGCGGTGTTTTACGATCTGCGCATTTTCATTTTCGTATTCAAATACCAAGCGATCAAGGGCGTAAATGGCTTCTGGGTTATAATCATCTTCTAAAACATCTAACTCTAATAAAGCGGGTAGAGCGCCTTTGTGGTGAAATTCATTTAAACTGGCTCTAACTTCATTAAAAGTACCCGAAAGCCTTTTCAGAAGCCTGAAGTTGGGCAATGGCACATTTTCTGGTTCAAAGCCTTTTTCGCTATCGATGAGCAGCATACGCTTTTCATCTTTTCGCTCGCTAAAGCTTAAGGCAATTGGGCTACCGCTGTAATAAGTAGGTATGGTGGCGCTCACTTGTTGCGGTTTGTGAATGTGTCCAAGGGCTACGTAACTATAATAATTTGCGAACGAAGAAGCTTCGAATTTGGCCTGATTTCCAATTTGAATTTCGCGTTCGCTTTCACTGCTGCTTACTCCCGCTGCGTATAAATGTCCCAAGGCGATGCATGGGATATTCGGATATTTCCGCATCGCTAATTCAGCGGCTTGCTCGTAGGTGTGCTCTATGCCCATTCGCACTGCTTCAATACGGTCGTCATAGCTTTCGCCTTCGTTCATTTGGCGCAGATCTGCATCGCGCAAAAATGGAATGGCCGATATTACAACTTCTGGATTACTTGCATTTGGTAATGGAATTAATACATTACCAAGTTCTG
>JBMYOR010000126.1:0-7148 GCA_049599535.1 Bacteroidia bacterium
GTAAAAAAGAATTTAGGCTGCTATACGAAAAAGCAACTTTTAAAGGGCTTGATGGCGATCTTTTACTCAAATATTTTTTACTGCTCGAAAATTCAGTTTTTAACGATTCGTGGCAAAACGATAAAGTTAAAGCGGCGCTTTTGCAGTATAGTTTTTTTGAAGAATTAGAGCAGCATCCTGCTTTTTTTAGTGCGGTAAAAAATGAAATTTCAAACGCGACAGCCTTTTTAGAGCTATTAGATCAGGTTCGTGAAAAGGGGATTTTAACTAAGCGGTTTTTACCAAAGGTGTTGTTTTACGCCAACAATCAATATCACGTTTGGTTATTTGGGTCAAATAATAAAATAGGAGCCATACAAGGCAACTTCGGAAAATCAATTACCAATGGCAAACCTGTATTGAAAAGAATTAAAGAGTCGCTCCCCTGGACATTTGTGCTTTCATTGGTTTCAATTATTTTGTCATTATTAACCAGCATTTTACTGGGCTTGGTTTTGGGCTACTTTAGTAATAAAAAATGGGCGCAAAGCACCAACTCAATATTGTTTTTGTTATACACTCTTCCGCAATTTTGGGTAGCTACCTTGCTACTTATTTTTTTTGCCAACCCTGATTATTTAAGTTGGTTTCCACCGGGTGGAGTGGTTAAATCATATGAATTAGATAATCCAAGTTTTGCAAATGTTTTGGCAAATAGTGCGTGGTATTTGGTGCTACCTGTAGTGGCATCAGTTTATAGCAGCATTGCGGTGTTAACTCGCTATGTTCAATCATCAACAGTAGAGTCGTTAAAAAGCATTTATGTTTTTGCTGCACGTGCAAGGGGGCTTAGCGAAATAAAAATTACTTTTAAACACATACTGCCCAATGTGCTTTTACCGCTAATTACTTTGATGGGCGCTGCAATACCTGGCTTATTTAGTGGTGCTATAATTATTGAAACCGTTTATTCAATACCCGGTATGGGTATGGAGTTGTTAAATGCTATTTATAGCAACGATATTAATCTTGTGGTGGGTATTTTAACCATTGCCAGTATACTTACTATAATTGGCTATTTGGTGTCAGATATACTTTATACCTTAATTGATCCACGCATTAAGCTTGATAAGATTTAATGAGAATGGCCATTAATTCAGCTCCAATTACGGTAAAGTTTTCATTTGCCATAGTATTGTTATTTACCATAGTTGGTGGTTTGGCCAAGTATATTGCCAATGATGTGCCCTTTTATTTAGAGTATCAAGGTGAATCTTATTACCCGCTTTTTTCAGGAAAAAAAGTACTTGCAATAAATGATAACAATGCAGTAAAAATAAATTATTTGGCATTGCAAAAAGTAAAAGGGGTATATGCGGTTTACCCCCTAGTGCCTTTTAAAGCTAAAGGGGCCAATATAAATAGTTCTGATTATCAAAAGCCGCTTTCTCATATAAATGGTAGAATACACGTATTGGGTACAAATCAAGTAGGAGAAGATACCTTAGCAGGTATTATTCATGGGGCGGCCTTTAGTGTAAAAGTAGGGGTGGGAGCCATGCTTTTAGCCCTAATTATAGGGTTATCAGTAGGCACTACTTCCGGCTATTTGGGTAATAAAGGTTTGGCTGCCAATGGGCTTCAAATCATTGGGTTTTTAATATTTCAAATCCCCATTTACTTTTATGTATTTGTATTACCAAAGTATAGCTTTATAAGCGCACTTGAATTGGGAATGGGGGCTTTTGCTCAAAAAGTAATAATTGCTTTATTGGCAATTGTAATAATAGAAACTGCCTTAATTTTTGGATTAAGACTTTTGCCTAAGTACAATTTAAAATCATATAACTTGCCTTTTGATAATTTGGTGGGTAGGTTTATTGAATTTATTGATGGCTTGCCAATGCTTATGATTTTAATAGCATTAAGTGTTATTTTTAAACCCAGTGCAAGTTTTTTAATTGTTTTTATTGGGGGTACATCATGGATTTCAATTGCGCGCTTAAGTAGGGCTGAGGTTTTAAAAATTAGGCAATCTGATTTTATTAATGCGGCTAGATTAATGAAAATGCCAACTTGGCGAATTATAATTAAGCATTTATTGCCCAATGCAATGGGCCCCGTTACTGTAGCTTTTGCCTTTGGTGTAGGCAATGCCATATTAGCAGAATCGTCATTAAGCTTTTTAGGTATTGGTTTGCCAAATGATGTAAAAACTTGGGGGATGATTATTGATGAGTCTAGGCAGTATTACAAAGCTTGGTGGCTCATGTGGAGCCCCGGTATTTGCATTACATTAATCATTTTATCGTTTTACAACATTGGTCAGTTTTTACGTTCTAAGTTTAATCCTGAAGGGGTAGTGGTGTAGTTTCGTATTAATTTGAACTATTAGAGCATTTTTAAGTTTTTCTGCATTATGAAATCCCTTGAGCAATACGGCGATCAGTTGAAAGCAATTTTGGCCGATTTTAATTTACCATCAAACCCTGAACATCTTTATCAATCAATAGAATATATTTTGAGTTTAGGAGGCAAACGCCTTAGGCCACTTATGGTATTAATGAGCGCCGATGCCTTTGGAAACAGTAATTCAGATGCCCATAAAATGGCTTTGGTGGTTGAGCTTTTTCACAACTTTAGTCTAATGCATGATGATATTATGGACAACGCCGATTTGAGAAGGGGCAAACCGGCAGTGCATGTAAAATGGGATGTACCTACCGCTATTTTGGGCGGAGATGCACTTTTGGTAAAAACGTATCAAATTTTAATGCAGCTAAAGGGTAATTATAGAGATGATTTAATGGCGCTTTATAATGCCACAGCACTTGAAGTTTGCGAAGGGCAGCAAATGGACATGAATTTTGAAACCGCTAATCAGGTTTCGATAGATGAATATATAGAGATGATTAGGTTGAAAACAGCGGTACTAATGGGGGCAGCTTTTAAAATGGGAGCTGTTTGTGCAGGCGCAAATTCAAACCAACAAAATGCCATTTACCAATTCGGACAGGATTTAGGTATAGCTTTTCAAATTAAAGACGATTTTTTAGATTGCTTTGGCACCGAAGCTTTCGGTAAAAAAGTGGGCGGCGACATTATTGAAAACAAAAAGACCTTTCTGCAGCTAAAGGCGCTTGAGCTCGGCTCTGAAACCGATCAAAAAGCCTTGAAACAGTTATGGAGCGAGCCAAATCAAGAAGATAAGATTATTAAGGTAAAAGCACTTTTTGAAAAAACGGGTGCAAAAAATGCAGCCGAAGAAACCATGAATAATTATTATCAAAAAGGCCTTGATTGGCTAAGTAAAGCGCAGTTAAGCCCACAAAATGAAGCTTACTTAGCAAAATTTGCAGAGTTTGTTTGGCTGCGAGATAAGTAACATCAGCGGTTAATAATTGCAGTGATTATTATTAAAATGGCGCTCTGAGTAATCTAAAACAAAATGGAGTGTTTTGGATTTTTAATTGCCAATTGCAAGGGCTCTATTTATAATGGGTATCTATATTACTACCACAAACACTTCAATGGACTGAAGTACATTGTTCCTGATCAGAAGCGAGCGATTTTAATCGCTCGTATGTGTAGTTTTACAGGATTTTTGGGTTAGTTGCAAATTACCGATACCCTTCTATCTATAATGCCATAAACAGCAACTAAGGCATTATTTACTCGCTACAGTTGCAACTTACGGGGTAAAGCCATTCATTATTTTTTAACAATGGTTTTTGAATGTACTCCTTTTGAGTTGCTAAACTCAACTTTATAGCTTCCATTGGCAAATTCACTAAAGTCAATAGTTTTTAGAGTGTTATTTTCAGTTTTGGCTTCATAAAGTACTTTACCATTAAGGGCGTATATTTTTATTATGCCTAAACCATTGGTGCTTTTAATATAAAGTTGGTTGCCCACAGGGTTAGGGTATAGCTCAAAACTATTAGCTGTACCATTACTAATTGATGCATCTTGTTCAACATACAATGTGGTATTTGCCATTTTGCTCGTACACATTTCGGTTGTATCAATAACTACAAGCCCAATAGTATGCTCACCAACTTTACTTATTTGGTAGGTAAATTTTCTCTTGTTACCGCTTTGCATTAAGCTATCGCTAATGTAAAAGGCATATTGATCTACCGCACGATTAGTGCCTGTAAATACAGCTGTAAATTCCTCGTTATGGTATACAACGCTATCATTATACTCAAAGCCAACTTGGGCAAATGGGTTCTTTTTAATGGTAATCATTAATGAGTCTTCACTTTTGCATCTTATTGAATCATCAATTACGTATTTAATCCAGTACTCACCTACAGGGAGTTGATCTATCTGATATTTTAAAGTATCGTCATAACTTACCAAGCCCTTAGCCACCCAAAAGCCACCGCTTGGTTGCGCACCAATGGTGGTAAACGAATCACCTTCGCATTCGGTAGTATTGCCACTAAGTATAATATTTTCTTTTTCGTTAGTTACTGTTACTACCAAAGTGTCTTTATCTATACAACCATATTTATTAGTGAATTTATAAATTAATTTATGCTTGCCTTTTTTTGCTTGGCTAGGGTAAAAAGTACTGTCGGTAATGGTAGTTCCGTTCCATTTACCACCCGCAGGAACACCAGTTAACTCAATTTGATTGGTAGTAATGCAGGTATTTTGATTATTGCCCGCAAAGGCATAAGTAACTGGCTTTATTTCAATTACCGCGGTGTCTCGGTAGCACTGATAGGTTTGTTTGTAAAAGTAATTATACTCATGTATGCCGGCACTTAATTGCTTAATCTTAACCTTGTTATTGTTTATTTTATTGCCGGTCCAATAGCCATACTTATTATCAAAACGGTCAAATTCAATTTCTTTGTTTTCGTTTTGGCAATACTCATAGTTGCCTGATATTTCATCTCTTCGTACCCTAAGTGAGTGCAAATTAAACTTTAGGGAATCAATACAACCGTTTGAGTCGGTAATGTGTAAAGAGATAGGAATTCGTCTAAAAAGCAATTCATTTTTTAAATCAATGGCAATGCTATCGCGCTTAAGTGGGCCTGAATAAGGTTGTATGTTTCCTACATTCCATAAGTAGTTGTAAGGCGCAGTACCACCGCTAATGTTAGGCTTTATGGTGGCTATTTCATCGCCGCAAAACAGAGAATCTTGGGCAATAACCACATTTACATTATTGGCAATGTCAACGTTTATGGTGTCAATTATTACCGTATCGGCACAACCTATATGCTCAAATTTAATAATATGAGAACCCGTAGTTTTAAACTCGAAGCCAAACGAATCGGCATTTGAAACCAATTGATTATCAATATACCAGTTAATGGTTTCGTGAGCCCTGCCATTTGATTCTGTGGTTTTTATTGAGTATAAACCACATGTATTATTAAGTTGATACTTGTTTACAAAATCAAGGTGTGGGTGCCTAACATAAATGGCAAATGAGCGTGCTGAGTTACCAGCAATTGGGCAAGCATTGTTTAATGCCGAAGCCACAAAAGTATAAGGGTAGTTGTTGGCATCGCGCCTTTTTGGGGCCCAATAAAAAAAGACAGTATCTCGTGATGATTCGTATTTCGATTTTTCAATTTCCATTTCAGGCGGTAGTCCACTACCTTTTACACCAAGCCATGTGGTATCGCCTGAGCCGTATCGTGTTGTAATAGGAAAAGCTAAAGTATCGCCCGGGCAAAGCTCAGCTTTGTATGCGGTAGCATCAAACTTACCGTCAATACCCATTATTACCGAAGGGTAAGTATTTTGGCAAATACGGGCAGTGGTTTGTAATTCTCTTGTGGCAAAGCCATAAAATTTACCCTTGTGGTATAATTTGGCTCTTACCTTTATTACTGATGTTTCGCGTTTCATGCCCCTAAACATAATGGCTCCGTTGGTTGAATCTAAATGAAAACCACGTGGAAATGCTTTCCAATTGGCAGGAAAACCTAAATGATAAAAAGGAGCTAAATAATTATAGGGGCTGGTGTAGTCTATACTTTGGGTACTTGATTGTAAGGCTGAATCGAGAACAAAATAAATTGAATCTGAATAGGTTGCGTTTATGGTGCCAAAATCCATCATTTCATCTCTGCCATAGCAAAGTAGGTTTTTAGGTTTTTTGGTCCATTTTGGGCTGCTGCCACATGGGTTTACACAAATATTCATTTGTGCATTTATGTACATGCCTTCATTAGCCGAACCTGTTGTAATTGCGCCTGATCTACAGCATGAACCCCACGTAAACTCTACCATGCATGCAGTGCTATTCATGTATTTTGAAAGATGCAATACACCACTGTATACTATGTTTTGTACCCCATATTTAAAACTAGTACTTGTGTCGCAGCGGCTGTATTCTCCATCGCACAAATAAGTAATATCGTTAGTTGAAACTTGTGTAAGCCTTAATCTAATGGTATCTGTGCCCACGTATATATTGGTGTTTTGAGTGTTTTGAATACTAACACCATTACAATCTCGATAAAGGGTAAGGTTAACTTTAAACGAGTCTCCGCCCAAGCATTCCCAATCAAACGCACCACCCATAATATGGGTAGCATTGGCCGATGAAAAGAAAAAAATGAAGAGGAGAATTAAATTAAAAGACTTTTTCACAACAACAGAATTTTTTGGAAATATAAGGTTGATTTTAGTATTGAACGAATAGAAAATAAAAAGCCTTCTCAGCTGGATGAGAAGGCTTTTCTTAGCAAGTAATGTATTATTTATTTTACCACTCCATGGTGCTGTCTTCTAAATCAACCACTTCGGTCATTTCAGTTACAAGAGGCTTTAAGTGCTCGGTATGGTAGCCGTTTCGGCCGCCATTTTTTGGTGATTGATTAAAATCTAAATCAAGATTAAATGGCTCTAATTGATTCTTAATTCGTTCAATCCAGCGTTGTTTTAACGCGTTTTCACCTATAAATAAATTTTCGTTTATTAATAATTCTTCATGTGGGCCTTCTTCAAAAATACCTAGTGCATAAGGTAAGGCTTCTTTTAAGGCAGAGCTCATACGTGCTTTGCTTTCTTCAGAGCCGTTCATTAGGTTTTTAACCCATGTATTGGCATGAAAAACATGGTATTTTATTTCGCTATAAAACTTTTTAGCAAGGCCGCTAAGGTCAGGATAAGCACATTCTTTTAAGGCTTCAAAT
>JBMYOR010000127.1:0-7130 GCA_049599535.1 Bacteroidia bacterium
TTGTGCACCTGGCATTATGGGTTCTTGCGGCCACTCAGGTGTGGTGCAGCCACATGATGCCTTTACATCGGTAAGTATAAGGGGCGTGTTGCCTGTATTTGTAAATTTAAAAGCAACAGTTACAGGTTCTCCTTGCGGAATATGCTGAAAATCGTGTTCAGTATTTTTAAACTGAATGGTAGGGCTTTGTGCGCTGCTAATTGTTGCCATTAACATGGCTCCAAAAAGCATAAAAGGAATGATTAACTTATTCATAGGTAATTTTAATTATTGATTCTAACTGGTGATCCGCCTTTATCATTGCCGTTATTTTTAAAGTTATCGGCTACTACTTCTCCTTTAATAAAAAGTATGATTTTTTTATCGGTGCCGTCGGCTTCTTTAGTATTGGTAGTTACTGTAATTGATTTATGAAAAGAGCCAACACCTGCAGCATTGTAAACTGCCTTTATTTTACTTTTTTGGCCAGGCTGAATAGGCTCAGTAGGATAAAAAGGAGTTGTACAACCGCATGATGCCTTTACTTTTTTTAATACTAGTGGCGCATCTCCGGCGTTTGTAAATTCAAATTCGTAAGATACAGGCTTACCTTGCGGAATTTTACCAAAATCATGAGATGTTTTGGCAAAAGTGGTGTTTGGGCCACCAGGTAAAAAAGCGGCGGTGCCAAATCCTAAAATTCCGATAGCTAAAAGTGCGAATAGTGTTTGTCTCATTCTTCTTAGTTTTATTCTGAATCAAAAATATAAATCATCTTTAATCATTCGGCTTGTTTAATGCTGATTAACTAAGTATTAACCGGCACCATTTACCACCAACACAAATTCTCCTTTGGGCGGATTGCTGCTAAAATGATTAATAACTTCTAAAACTTGGCCTCTAACAGTTTGTTCAAACTTTTTGGTAAGCTCTCGTGAAACTGAGATGTTTCTATTGCCCCAATACTGGTTAATATCATTTAACGTACGCAAAAGTTTATGCGGTGATTCAAAAAGTATTATTGTTCTATATTCACCCCTAAGTCTCTCAAACGCTGTTTTTCGTCCTTTTTTTACAGGTAAAAAACCTTCGAAAACGAATGAATGAGCGGGCATACCACTTTGAATTAATGCTGGAACAAATGACGTTGCACCTGGTAAAACTTCAAATTCAATTTGATTTTGAATACAAGCTCTTGCCAATAAAAAACCAGGATCTGATATTCCAGGGGTTCCTGCATCTGATATTAATGCTAATTTTTTACCCACTTGCAGTTCACCAATTATTTCATCAAGCTTTTTATGTTCATTGTGCATGTGAAAAGACTGTAAAGGGGTAGATACCTCGTAATGATCGAGCAGCTTTTTACTATGCCTCGTATCTTCAGCCAATATTTTATCTGCTTTCTTTAATATTTCTAAAGCCCTTAAGGTAATATCGCCCATATTGCCAATTGGCGTAGGTATTAAATACAAATTCTTTTCTAAGTCCATTATTCTTCTAAATAAATACGTTTTACTCTAGTAGATATTTGCGCCAATAGCTCGTAAGGAATTGTGTTTTGCGCCTTGCAAAGTTCATTAAGTTGCTGTGCATTTTCAAAAATCACCACTTCGTCTGCTACCTTGCACTTAATTTTTGTTACGTTTACCATGCACATATCCATACATACTGCCCCTACAATTTCTGCTTTATGTCCGTTTATATAAACCGCACCTTTTTCATTACCAAGCTTACGAGATAAGCCATCGGCATAGCCAACCGGTATTGTTGCAATAATTGAATCTTGCGGTGCTCGCCAACTTCTCGAATAGCCAACACTATTGCCCTTGCCTACATGCTTAATTTGTATAATTTCAGTAACCCATTTAAAAGCCAAGCGCAACTTATTATTATTGGCCGATGGATCAATTCCATAAAAACCAATACCTAGCCTAACCATATCAAACTGAGCATTTGCCGTACGCAATATACCAGCCGTATTGGCGGCATGTACTAAAAAACTATAGTTAATAGATTGCCTTAAAACAAGTATGGCATTTTTTAAATAATCAACTTGTTGTTGAGTAAATGCATCATGCTCAGCATTATCGCTAGCTGCTAAATGCGTAAAAACTGATTTTACAGTTACAAGATTTTGATTTGAATTTAGCAGTTGGCCAAGTGGTTTAACGGTATCTTTTTCAAAACCTAATCTTTTCATACCTGTATCAATATTTACATGTACAGGTAGTGGTTTATTTATTTCGGCATCTCGCAAAAACTCCAATAACTCGTTTACCAATTCAAATGAGTACACTTCAGGCTCTAATTGGTATTGAAGTAGGTTGTAAAAACCTTCTCCTTCGGGGCTTAGCACCATAATTGGCGTAGTAATTCCTTTTTGTCGTAGTTCAACTCCTTCGTCAATATAAGCCACAGCAATATAATTGGCTTTTAAATTTTGTAATAACCGGGCCAGCTCAAAGGTTCCGGCTCCGTACCCTAACGCCTTTAGCATTACCATTACTTGCGTATTAGGTGCTAATTGCCTTTTTACGGTTTTATAATTATGCTGAAGCGCCGTTTGGTTTATTTCTAATCTAGTTCTATGCGATTTTGCCTGAAACAAACTGAGCAATCTTTCGAGCTTAAATTTTCGAGCACCTTTAATCAAAATCGCCTCGTTGGCAAACTGACTTACACTATTATGATTTATAAATTGCTGTGTTGAATCAAATTGCTCTACCCTAACATTTAAAAATTTTAAACTTAAAAATCGCTCGCCAATTAAAACCAACCTATTAATTTGGTAAATACCAATTAGTTTATTCAACCTTTTGATATAAGTATCAATGTTTACATTTTGCTCGTCAAACTCTGATAGTATTAGAGTTTTTGATTGATTTCCCGCCACTTTAATCAAATAATCTAACGCTACTTCAAGTGAATGAAAATCGGCCGAATAACTGTCATTTACCAAAAGGGTGTTGTACTGCCCCTGTTTCATCTCAAGCCGCATGGGCAATGGCTTTATCTCTTTTACACCTTTTATTATTTGGTTTAATGGCACACTAAGCATTAAACACATGGTTACACAATGCATTATATTTTCAAAATAATAGTCATTGCCGCTTGTAAGTGAAATAGATATTTTTTGGTGGTTATACTCACAATAAACTTTGTCGCTCTTTTTTGATATTACCCTTACAGTTGCATTTTGATTGTAGCCCCAGCTAAAGGGTTTGGCTCTTGGCAATTGAGATAAAATGCTTGAATGGACTAAACCTTGGTCTCTGCAATAAACTATACTATCGCAGCTTTTAAATAGCTGAAGCTTCTCTAAAAGTTTACTCTCATAGCTATTAAAATTGGCTTTATGTGCTTCTCCAATATTTGTAATTAAACCAATATTTGGTTTAATAATAGCTTCAAGGTTCTGCATTTCATTTGCCCTTGATATGCCCGCTTCAAGAATTGCCAATTCATATTTTAAATCAAGTTCAATAGCAGAAATTGCTACCCCTAGTTGAGAATTAAAACTTTTAGGGCTTTTAAAAACTAACCTATCAGGAGATAAAATAGAACCAAGCCATTCTTTTACTGTGGTTTTGCCTGTACTACCGGTAATACCAATTACCGTATTTTTAAATTGCTTACGAGTAAAAGCCGCTATTGATTGTAATGCAGTAAGGGTATTATTTACCAACACAAATGATGCTGCTGAAACTATCGCATTTGGGTTTGAAATTAAAAAGGCACTGCATTTTTTTTCAATTAGCCCTTGAATATATTCATGACCATTACCACTTTTAGTGATTAAAGCCACAAAAATTGGGCTATCGCTTTTAAAGGGCAATCTACTATCGTAGGCTATGCTGTTTACAATTATGTCGCTTCCTATTAATTTACCATTGGTAATGGTGGCTATTTGTTGTAGCGTTAATTGCATTTTTTGCAGATTTGCACATCAAAAATATGCCAACTAAACCTAAGCATATCACCTATTCTGATGCAATGACAAAAGCAAGGCATTATTGCGCTTATCAAGATAGGTGTCATTTTGAAGTTGAAGAAAAATTAAAATCTTGGGGGCTCCATTACGAATTTATACCAACTGTTTGTGTTGAGTTAAGTAGTGAAGGGTACTTAAATGAAGAGCGCTACGTATCAGCATACGTGCGTGGTAAATTTACCCAAAACAAATGGGGTAAAATAAAAATAGCACAAGGGCTAAAAAGCAAACGTGTAAGTAATAAATTAATAGAAATTGGCCTTAAAGAAATTGACTCAACAAAATACTTTGAAGTATTAACAGAGCTATTAAAACAGAAAAAGCAAAGAACCACCGCCAAAAATCAATATGATTTAAAGGCTAAAATGCATCAATTTGTATTGTCAAAGGGATTTGAATCAAACCTAATAAGCGATGCGATTGATCAAATTTTATAATTTAAGCATAACCAATTTTATCATAACCCATTTGCTTAAAAAGGGCTTTTTTGGCTTTTTTCTCTTTTGATTTTTTAATTTTAAAAACGGTAAAAACTCCAGATGAAAGTAAGAGAACTGCGGCAACAATAAGTATGGCGATAATCATTTAATAAACTATTGATGTGTTATCATATTAGACAACAAAATCAATACAAAAGTTGCTACAGTTTAATGTTATTAAGAGTTTTATAAAACCAGTTTAAAAACAAAGCTTTCGCCTTTTGCAATACAGTTTACCAACAACACCTGATTATTTTGCAAATCACTTATCCTCAACAAATTATCTCCATTTAAATTACTAACACTTTTTAGTATCTTACCTTGTAAGTTTATTATTTGCACTTGCTGAATCTCGTTTGCATTTCTTATTTCGAGACTTTTATTTACCACGCTAAATTCGGGTAAGTTTTTTGCCTTTTCATTAATTGTGTTGGTGTAATCAAAGGCTACCTTCATTACTACCGGCAAATGATCAGACATTTCATGTAAAGCTTCAACTATTTGCTCACTAACTGCGGTATTCTCTTTAAAATTTATAGACTGATTAAAATGCTTACCGTCATTACCAAATGCTTTATAACTACCAAGCAAGTATTCCATTTTGTTTTGCCCATTAAGCACATCGTTTGTAGTCAGTATCCAATCAAACCTATCATCTAATCCACCGGTACTACCACCTCCAAAACTTATTGTGCGAGTGCTTTGTGTATGCAAAGGCGCATAATACGCTGTGTTTGACCATTCACCTATTTCGTTTACAGGATCACTTAACTTATGTTTACCATTTTCGGTAAACGCCTTAAAAGCCCCTTCAGTCGGCGAGTAAATATTAAAGTCTCCAGCTAAAAACACATTTTTACCATCTGTTTTATTATCAATATAAAATCTAATTTTTTTAGCCTGCTTTAGTCGTGCATCTTCATCGCTATTACCTGCCTTTAAATGAGTTACTATATAGGTACTTATAATGCTATCTCCGTTAGCTGCTGAGTTTTTATGTAGCAATTTATACACTGTTGCCCACCTAGGACTACCTGAAATTGTGTCCTGAGCCATTAATTTAAACTTACGTGTATTGTAGTAAAACATGTTATTTAAGTAACCATTTTCCCAAAAAGTAGCTCTTTGGTAATAGTTTACTCCATCGGTATTTAGCGCTTGAGTAAGAATTGTAACCGACCCCGTATTATTAGACAACTCGCAAACCATAAACACATCGGGTTTAATCTCTTTTACAATTGTTTTTAAGTATGAGATTCGATTTGGTTTTTCATTAGGAAACTGCAACAAGTTATAAAACATTACCGTTGCGGTATCTTGTGCTTTTGCCATTGAAAAAATGGAAATTAAAAATAAAACCAGTACTTGCTTCATAATAAAATATTGCTACAAAGTAAGCACCCATTTTTGGCAACTCTACATAATTACTGTGGCAATAGGGTTTATTTTTAGTGCTTATAAATATATAAACTAAATTTAAAGCAATAAGAAAGATTTAAAACTTGCATGAAAATCGTGTGGTTAAAGTAAAGCTAAGCAGTAAACCTAAAATGATTTGCTATTAATACTTTACCAGTTTAATGGTACTTACACCCCCTGATTTCCAATAAATATTTAGGTGATAAGTTCCAGGTTTTAAAGCGCTACCAAAACTTTGAGATGTAATGAAACTTGAGTTAGAATGGACTATTTTCCCGTTTACATCAAAAAGCATGATTTGATCTATTGAATTATTGTCAAAAACTTTAAGGTTAAAAGCACTTTTACTTGGGTTGGGATAAACCATCACTCTATTTTCAACATCTGCTATACTGCTAGGATCTGTTACTATAATGAAATCATTTTGAACATTTTCGTTATAACAAACCCCTAAAGAATCCTTGGCTTTAACTCTTACTGAATATAATCCTGCCTTATAATAATTATAGGTTGGATTAGGGGTATTTGAAATGCTATCTCCGGTTCCGAAAAACCAAGTATAGAAACCAGTGTTTTTAAAATTAGAGTTGAAATTAACTTCAAGCGGCGCTTCACCACTATCTATATCAATGGTAAAGGGCAATTTGGGTTTTCGTCCTACAAACACCAACATAGTATCTATTTGCTTACAACCTAAACTATTTGATTCAACTAGTCTGTATTTATAAATACCAACAGTATCACTTGGAGTATATTTTGCAGTAGAGCTACCGAAAATATTTTTACCCTTCCATAATCCATTTTGATTTTTAAAATTATAAAAAATTATGTCTTTATTTAAACAAAAGGTGGTGTCCGTTCCAGCATCTGCGCTTGGTAAGTCAACAACATCAACTTTAAAACTACTAAAAGATTCACACTCTTTATGAAAACCGTATTTTACTGTCAATGTAAAATTAGAATCAGCATTAACTGGGTTAAATGCTTGATAATTCCCATACGTTCCCACATTATCACCATTCCAAATTAAATACGGAAATCTACCATCAAGTTTTAACAGTGTATCTGTTCGGCACACCGCAGTATCTTTATAATTTCTCGCTACAGGATATGGTTTTTGCTCTACAACAAACGTATCTATTAGAACACAGAAATCATCTTTAAATTTATTGTATACTTCATAGGCAAAAAATAGCGTAGATGAGTCTTTGGCTTGGGATCTAAATTTACTTTGCCCTCTCAACCATCTATTTGTAGTA
>JBMYOR010000128.1:0-7127 GCA_049599535.1 Bacteroidia bacterium
CGGCTTTATTGACGGACTCATACTTATTAAAATACTATTAAGCAGAAGGCCAGATAGTAAAGTAATGGCCAACTTTATGCTAGAAAAGATTGAGCCACTAAAGCAGTCTTTTTTTGCGGTAAATCCTTTTGAAGGTAATCATGTAAAAGCATCAAGTTTTGGAGGTTTAAGAAAAACGCTAAAACATTTAAAAGATGGGCATCCATTGGGAATGTTTCCGGCAGGAGAAGTGTCTACCAGATATAAGGGTACAAACAAAATTGCCGATAGAGATTGGCAGCTCTCAGCCATTAAGATCATAAAAGCGTCAAAAGTTCCAGTAATTCCTTTGTTCTTTTTTGGTACTAATAGCGGATTATTTCACCTTTTAGGAAATATTCATCCTGCCTTAAGGTCAGCAAGAATACCTGCCGAAATTCTCAATAAAAAAGGGCATAACATTTCACTTAGAATTGGTAACCCAATTATGCCAAAAGAAATTGCCGAATTTGAAACTGAAGAAGAGGTAGGTAAATTTTTAAGAGCAAAAACATATGCAATAGGTACTGAAGTTAAAATAAAGAATTATTTCAGGCCAAGTTTTCAAGCATTAAAAAGGCCCCAACAAATTATAGATCCGGTTCCAAAAGAGCTGCAAATGGCTGAAATTGAAAGTCTTGAAAAAGAGAGCTTTATTCTTGAACAAGGAGATTTCTCAGTTTATATAGCTCACGCCAATGAGATCGAAAATATACTACGTGAAATCGGAAGGCTTAGAGAAATAACTTTTAGAGATGTAGGTGAAGGGAGCAACGAATCAATAGATATTGATGAGTACGATCTTTACTATAGGCATATGTTTATTTGGGATAATAAAAAAGAACAGATTGCTGGCGCCTATAGAATTGGTAAGGGAGACGAAATAATGGCCGATTATGGCAAAAATGGATTCTACACTCAAAGTTTATTTAGATATAAAGATGAATTTGGTCCTATTTTAAAGCAAACAGTTGAGTTGGGTAGGTCTTTTGTTGTGAAAGACTATCAAATGAGACCATTACCATTGTTTCTTCTTTGGCGTGGTATTCTTCATTTCTTGCTTCAAAATACTCAATACAGGTATATTATTGGCCCAGTAACCATAAGCAATCAATACAGCGATATAGCCAAATGGATGATTATTGAGTTTGTGAAAAGAAATTTCTATAATCCAGAGCTTGCTGCTATGGTGAATCCAAGAACGGAGTTTGAAGTTAAAAAGAAAGATAGAGATGAGAAATTACTTGATGCATTAAATTTTTCGGATCTTGGCAAGCTCGATAAGCTAATAAGCGAAATTGAGCCATCAGAAAGTAGGGTGCCAGTACTCTTAAAAAAGTATTTAAAGCAAAATGCCAAAATAATTGGGTTTAATATAGATCCGGCCTTTAATAATGCACTTGATGGTTTAATGATACTAGATATGAACGACTTGCCGCAAGGAACCATTGACAAGCTTAAAATGGAGATGAAGGAACAGAGTAGTAAAATATCGAGTACTAACTAAGCTCGGGTACTTCCATCTCAAAGTGATTGCCTTCAAAAAAAGATTGGTAAAAAATATAAATAAAGTATAACCCAATAAATGTAAAGGCAATGCCCAAAATTTTATTTAAAATTAAAACCGCCCTTGGAGTCATTGCTTTGCCTATAATTTTTGCCAAAAATGCTTTTGATACGTCACTAAAAAAAATTACGCCTAGTAGTCCGCCTATAAATTGACTAAACTCAAATCGGTTTGTAGGGCTAACGCTACCCAGTATGCCCACCCAAAGGGCAACTGTAAACGGATTAAGTATATTTACGCCAATTCCTTTGAGAATAAAATGTCCAAATGATCTTTGATTACCTACTAAAAGCACGTTTTGATTAGCTGTTGGTTTTCTAAGTATCATGGTTAGGCCAAAAAGTGCAATTAAAATTCCAGAGGCAAGACTAAATGCTTGTTTAAAAGCAGTTAATTCAAATAGGGTTCTTAAGCCCAGAAAAATTAAAGCAAGTAGAATTAGATCAGAAATAAATATACCTAGAGCAAACCCTAAGGCTTTTCTAAATCCCATTTCCATTCCTACTTTGATAAGGTAAAAGAAAGAAGGTCCGGCACTAAACATGAGCACCAAACCGTAGAGAATTCCTTTAATTAAATAGTCCAATTTTATTAGAGCTTAATACTGCAATAATCCTATCAATCAGTTTATAAAACAAACTGAGCTAGGTCAGATTAACATAGATTTTATCCCAGTGTTTAAATGTGTTTTTTATTTCTTAACCTTTAAAGCTTGTAACTAGTTGGTTTGTAGTGTTTTGGTAATAATGCATTTACCCAGTAGTAATGTTGTAAAGATAGCTTTGAAGCCATATCACAACTAATATGCGAGAAATAGACTTGTTGGTAATTTCAGATATTCATTTAGGCACTTACGGTTGTCATGCCAAAGAGCTTCTTAAGTATTTTAAAAGTATCTCGCCCAAAAGAGTAGTTCTTAATGGTGATATAGTAGATATATGGCAGTTTAAGAAAAGATATTGGCCACAGAGCCATATGCAGATAGTTAGGCATATTATGAACTGGATAAACGATGGAGTTAAGGTAGATTACATTACCGGTAATCACGACGAATTGTTAAGGAAATTTGTAGGGTTTAAAATGGAAAATTTTAAAATAAGAAATAAAGTACTACTTGACCTTAATGGCGAAAAGACGTGGATTTTTCACGGTGATGTGTTTGACGTAACTATGCAACATTCAAAATGGCTTTGCAAATTAGGTGCTGTTGGTTATGATTTATTAATTGCGCTTAATAGGGTTATAAATTGGGTTTTAGAAAAGATAGGTAAAGGAAGAATATCTCTTTCAAAAAGGGTTAAAAATAGCGTGAAGACTGCGATTAAATATATTGATGACTTTGAAAAAACAGGTACCGAAATCGGAATTTCTAACGGATACCATACAATAATATGCGGACATATTCATCAACCAAAAATGCGGGAGTATTCAAATGAAAAGGGCTCAATTAAATATTTAAATTCGGGTGATTGGATAGAGAACTGTACGGCGTTAGAATATTCAAAAGGGGAGTGGAAATTATATAAATTTTTTGAAGATGAGTCGCTTAATTCTGTAGAATATAACCATATTCAAACAACTGAAATTGATTCAGAGAATTTGTTTAACCAAATGCTAAAAGAGTTTTCAGAAAAGGTAGATGATGGAATTGAACTTGATATAGAATCTTTTGCTTAACCCTAGTTGCGTTTAAATTTGTCAGGATCAAATTTTTTTCCTCCCAAACCATACAATAAAATCATTCTACTATATCTGATAAAAGGTGGAATTAATATTAATACAAGACCAACAATTACGCTAACATAAACCCACATTTCGGGGTTATCAAAAAACAGAAATAGAATTAAGCTTACAACAATAGATAGCCCAGTGTTAAACCCATAAGTAATATACATAGCCGCCCAATAAAACCCAGGTTCAGGTTCAAAATCCATATTGCAGTTAGGACAATGCCTATGCATTTTTAAAAATTTCCAAGAATAGGTGTTGGTGTAAAATGCATTTTCAGACCTACAGTGAGGACATTTTTGAGATAGCATACTTACAAACCAACCAGGAGGTTTAGACATTACTTAGCTGCTTTTTGTTCTTAAATTTGTAATACCATATTGCCGCTATTCCCATAGCCATTAAATAAGGCATAGCTAACAAATAAAGTATTCCACGGTTTAGTCCTAAGCCTGTTGAACCACCGTCTACAAGGTTGCTTTCTACGGTAGATTTACATGCTTGACATTGCGCCGCAACTTCGGCAGGTAATAAGTTCCAAACTGTGATAAGAATTACAATGAACCAGTATTTCGAAAATATTCTAAGCATAATAAGGTGCGATCATTAAATAAACAACAACTCCTGTTATGGCCACATACAACCACAACGGAAAAGTAATTTTCGCCAACTTACGGTGTAACTCAATCCTATTGGTTATTGCCCTAATGTAGGTAAACAATACAAATGGGATTATTATGACCGATAGTAAAATATGTGAAATTAATAAAATGTAGTAAATGGTTTTTATAGCGCCTTCTCCGCCAAATGGGGTAGGGGGAGTGCTAATATGGTATAGCACGTACATCACTAAAAAAAGTAGCGAGATGCCCAAGGCAATTTTCATTAAAAGCTCGTGTCTTTTTCTGTTCCCGGCTTTAATGGCAACTACTGCCATTACTAAAACCACCGCCGTAATGCCATTTAGTGTAGCATAAATTGGTGGTAAAAAAGAAAAATCAATACCCTTAATGTATTGATCTCTAAATAAAATGGCAACAACAATTGGAATAACAATTGAAACAATGGTTGCCCATAAATTATACTTTTTAATTTGCTGTGTTGTTTCCATACTCAGTTCTTAAAACAACCAATTCTCCTAAAATGTTTCTATCAAATTTGCCATGACTACTAAAGTACATTGATCTAACCCTTTTGTCCTTATCTATTAAAAATAATACATGGTCTTTAACGGGAGTCTCAGAAAAGCCAAAACTGTTTTTGAGTTCATCAGCTACATATGAATCAATATCAGACTTTGCTTTAGTTCTTATGTATGATTTTAAAGTGTCGTTTTCGAGAATGGAATCAACTATTGATACAAAAACTACATCTTTTACAGGATTTCGCGGATGATCAATAGCATTATGCACCCTTTGGGCTATTATCGATATGTTTTCCTTAGCATCGTCTCTAAGGCTATTTTTTACATTTTCGCTAAAATAAAGCAGAATGTGCTTGTCATGCAGTATTGGATTATCATCAATTATTTTATTTAAGTTGATAGAATAATCTACTGAATCGCCATTTACAAACACTTTATCGCCATATACAGGTAACTTAACTAATTGAGTTGTACCTGTTTTAAAAATGAGAATAAGCGCGATAGGAACTACCAGCACGATAAATAAAATGCCGGTATTTCGCCAATTCATAAATTAACCTTGTGTTTCAATAATCAAAAGAGCCACTAGGTATACCACAAAAATTAAAGGAAGAAGTACTGAATACATCAAACGTTTTAATTCATGTTTCATGTGCATAAAGTAGAGCACAATACCCGCAGCTTTGAATACCGTTAAAACTAAGAAAATGATTGTTCTCCAAGTTCCAGGATCCATAACAAAAGCAAGCACAAATTCTACAGCTGTTAGTGCACTTAAAATAGCAAATACAAGAAAGATTTCTTTTTTATTAGAATGAGGTACATGTAAGCCGTAACCTTCAGCTTCATATTCCCCATCTTTAACCATATCGTGTGGTGAGTCAGACATAATTGTTTCTTTTTTTTAGTTTAATAAATTATATCAAATAGAAAAGGGTAAATACAAATACCCACACCAAATCTACAAAGTGCCAGTACAACCCTACTTTTTCAACCATTTCGTAATGTCCTCTTTGTGCCATCATACCTTTAACCACCATCATAAATAAGATTATTAGTATAACTACCCCAGAGAGTACGTGAAAACCGTGAAACCCTGTAATAAAGAAAAACAGTTTACCAAATGATAATGTTTGTCCTGAAGGTAATATCATCTCAGTACTTCCTGGATCAATAAAATCTCCTTTTGCATTTCGGTATGCAACTCCATTTTTGTCAAGTACAGGTTCAGAAACAATTGGAAAATGATCAGGGGCAAGCATTTTTAGGGCATCATCTCGCTCTTCTCCACCAATATTATATTCAGTTCCATTTACAACTGTTTTAACAGGGTAAAAGATACGTCTTTCGGCAATCCAAGCTTTAGCATCATCATGACCATGTTCTTCGCCATCTGCTATTTCTTGCTCTATTTTAAAATCATTTTCAGATACTCCAATCCAAAGTCCTTGATGTAAAAGGTGATTCCACTCATAAGCCTGACATCCTAAGAAAAGCGCTCCATCAATAATTGTAGCGATTAAATAATTAACTACCGATTTATTGTCTTTCCTGTGTCCAGCTTCAACAGCTAATACCATGGTTAAGCTCGATGCAATCAAGATAAAGGTCATTAAACCAACAAATACTAATGGCCATCCACCGTGTGATGCGAATACAGGGAAACTTTGGAATACAATTTCAGGACTTGGCCAAGTTGTGGCTGAAAATCTTTGAAAGCCATACACCGTTAAAAATGCTGAGAAGGTAAATGCGTCGGAAAGTAAGAAGAACCACATCATTACCTTACCATAAGTAGCACCAAGGGCTAGTTTTTTACCATCCCAAATGTTACCACCGTTTTCAATTGTAATTTCAGTTGACATATGCTATTGCTTAGGTCTTGTTATGCGTTGGTTAAAAATAAATATAAATAAATCCAAAGTCCTCCAACAAAATGCCAGTATGTGGCAATTGCAGGTATCTTTTGCGTTTTGATTTCACTTGAGTTTAATAAAAGTGACCTTAATAAGGCTACAAAAATTACGAGTATACCCACTGAGAAATGCACTGCGTGTACTCCCGATATCACATAAAGGAAAGAACCAGAAGGATTACCCACAAGGTATATGCCTTGGTCCATAAGTACACCCCATCCTTTAAGCTGCAGGAAAATGAAGCTAGATCCAGCAATTAGAGAAAGTAAAAGTCCTAATTGCATTAAAATTTTGTTTCCTTTTTTTTGAGCCCATTGAGAAAGAACCATTGTAGCGCTTGTAGCTAACATTACAAAACATGTTGTGGCAAAAACATTAGGTAATTCAAAGTTTACCCATTCTCCTTCTGCTTTTCTTACAATGTAACCACTTGTAAAGGCCGCAAATAGCATAACCACACTTACAAGAAAAATCCACATTGTAAATTGAGTAGGATCAATATTAAAATTGGTATGCTCTTTTTTAGTTGTTAAGGCAGACATTACTTTATTAAAAATTCGATTAGAAAAGTAATTAAAATAATAGGGAGATACGCAAATGAACCAAACATTAGCTTCTTTGCATCTTTATCGTTAAGAGTTTTGAATAAACTAACTGATTTTAAGAAAAGATGTAATCCAGCAAGGCTAACTACTACAGCGCTAATCCAACTCGTAACGCCAAAGTAGGCAGGAATAATTGCAGATGGAATTAA
>JBMYOR010000129.1:0-7069 GCA_049599535.1 Bacteroidia bacterium
TAAACAAATATTCATATTAGGTGCTATAGCCGATTAGTAAAAACCATTGTAATACCATAACCCTATTTAGGGCTATTAACAAAACACTAAAGTTTCAAAAAAAATCGGCTGCTTAACTATTCAGTAGTTGTTCTTTACTTAATCTTGAAAAAACTATTCATCACAGCCTTGATTAAGCTGGTTTTGAATATAGTTTGGAATTGCAATATTTTTAATTCCAGTTTCATCTGCTATTGGTTTTTCAAACAAGCGCTTAATTGGTAATTCGCCGGCCCAATAGTTTAATTTATAATCTTCGGCATCATCGCTGGGTGCCCCGTTTCTAATTTTGGCCGAAGCTTCATTAATCTCTAATTTTAAAACACTAGTGGCTTTAAGCTCTTTATTGTTTGGGGGGCTGCAATCTTCCCATCGGCCCTTTAGCATTTGATCTGAAATTACTTTAAGTCCCAGCAACTTTTCATCATCAAATACTAATTTGGGTTTTCCAAAAAGAACAACCGACTCGTAGTTTAAAGAATGATGAAAAGCCGAACGCGCCAATACCAACCCATTTACTAAGGTAATTGTTACAGATGTATTATTGCCTTCAATGCTTTTAAGCATTCTACTACTGGTTGCTCCATGAATATAAATATGATTATTTAGTCTTCCGTAAAGTGTAGGGATTACTACAGGGTAGTTATCATGTATAAATCCAATATGGCAAGTAAAATCCTTATCGAGTATAGTTTTAATATTTTCAATGTCATAAAGGCCACGTTTTGGGCTTCTTTTTACTTTAGTTTTTGAGTTCATTATTGATTTGTGCTTGGTAATATTGTTCAAAACAAAAGATAAAAACTGCAAGTGAGCATAATTTCAGATAAAAACAAAATTCATAAAAAATGCATTGAAACCTTAGAGTTAAGAATTAGAGCTGCACAAAATGGCATTAATAGACTTAAGGATTCAATGTTTAATGAAACCAAAAGTTCTGCTGGTGATAAGTATGAAACGGGGAGAGAAATGATGCAGTCTGAAATAAGTAAAGCTGAGTTGCAATTGGCAAAAAATGCTAAACTTTTAAACACTTTAAAGGATATTAACCCAAGCGTAACTAAAAATAAAATTGGTCCAGGGGTATATGCAATTACAAATAAGGGAGCTTTTTATTTTGCAGCAGCATTAGGAAAGCTAAAAATTGAAAGCAATAATATTTATGTATTAGGTATGAATGCACCAATTACACAAAAACTAAAAGGACACAAGGTGGGTGATAAAGTGAATTTTAATGGGGTAACTTATTTAATTGAAGGCTTGGCTTGAATATGATTTAAGGGTATAACTATACATTCGTATAGAATAAAAACTACTTGCTACATGCTAAATATATTGTTACTAGGGGCTGGGCGCACAGCCCATTATTTTCTTGAATACATATTAACTGAAGGGAAAAAAAATGGCTGGCATTTGCGCGTGGGCGATTTTGTACAAACAAGTTTAGAGCAACTGCCCCAAAATTCTGAGCACTTTTCTAAGCTATTGTTTGATGTTAAAAGCCAACAACAGGTTGAAAATGAAGTGCAAAAAGCCAATATTGTAGTTTCTCTTTTACCGGCACAATTTCATTATACGGTAGCCAAAGAGTGCATAAGGTTTGGGAGACATTTTTTATCGGCTAGTTACGTATCAGATGATTTTAAAGCTGTTGCCCAAGAAATCAAGCAAAAAGGATTGATATTTATAAAAGAAGTGGGGCTAGACCCAGGATTAGATCACATGAGTGCTATGAAAATGCTTGATGAAATTAGAAACAAAGGGGGGCAGATTAAACGGTTTCTGTCATATACTGGTGGGTTAATGTCTCCGGGATTAAAAAACAATCCTTGGCAATATAAATTTACTTGGAACCCTATGTACGTGGTTATCGCTGGTCGTGATGGCGGTATTTATTTAAGAAGAAATAAAATCAAAAGAATACCTTATCATAGACTATTTAAAGAGATTGATGAGCTTGAAATGCCTGGACATGGCACTTTTGATGCGTATTATAATCGCAATAGTTTAAAATATATTCATGAGTATGCGCTTGAAAATGTAGAGTCGGTAATACGCTATACCCTAAGGCGAAAAGGCTTTTGCGAAGCCTGGGCACCTTTAGTATCATTAGGGTTAACTGACAATCAGTTTCAGTTTAATTTTGATAAGCATATTACCAATCGAGAGTTTTTAAACATGTTTGTACGTAAAGGTAAAGGAAGCCTTGAAGAACGTGTGGTAAAAGTTATTGGGCATAATCAGGGTACCGATGTATTTAAAAAGCTGCAATGGTTTGGCCTTTTCGATAACCGCGAGATTAAAATATTAAATGGTACATCGGCTCAGTTTCTTGAGCAAATTATAATGCCAAAATGGGCCCTTGAACCAACAGATAGAGATGCTATTTATATGGCTCATGTATGCTACTATCAGCAACAAAATAAGCTTTATAAGCGCAAAAGTTATTTGGCAGTTGAAGGTGAAAACAGCGAGCAAACTGCAATGGCAAAAACTGTAGGACTGCCTTTGGCGGCTGCAACTAAATTGGTGGCGAGCAAACAATTTAAGGCACCTGGTTTGCATATACCCACATCAGCAAATCTATACGAGCCTATTTTAACCGAGCTACAAAATAATGGTGTGCGTTTTTACGAAACGCCTGAGCAAGAGATTGCCGAAGATTAATTAACAGGCAAATGCTATGTTTTTATAAGTCAAACACTTTGAAACTATACATTTGCCTATTCTCAAACAATTAAGTGGCAAAAGTTATAAGGTCAAGCAATAGAACCGTTTCGGTAATTAGCACTACCATTAGCATTTTTTTGGTGCTGCTATTATTTGGTATGCTCGAAGTGTTTATGATCAATGCTCGTTTTATTGGTAAATACGCTAAAGAAAACATTGTATTACGCATGATGTTTAGAGAAGCAGCCAACGAAACAGATGTAGCCTTTACACATAATAAATTACTCAATAGTCCATTTTTAAAGTCGTCAACCGTAATAAGTCGTGAAGAAGCCATGAATATTATGGCTGATAAAATGGGTGAAGGTTATGAAGAAGTAATTGGTATAAACCCTTTTCCATTTAGTATTGATTTTACGGTTAATGAAGATTTTGTAAGTGTAGATTCACTTGCAGCTATTTCAGCTAGGTTTGAGCAAAACCCTTTGGTTAGAGAAGTGTACTACAATCCAGGCGTAGTGGCCCAAGTTGATGTAAATATTAGAAGAATAAGCTTGATTCTATTAATTGTGGCAATTGCCTTTTTAATAGTATCAATTACTTTGATTAATAGCACTGTTAGGCTTACCATTTATTCAAAGCGATTTTTAGTTAAAAGCATGCAGCTGGTAGGCGCCACAAAATCTTTTATACGGCGCCCTTTTATTTGGGAGAGTATTTTAACAGGTATAATGGCAGGTTTAATGGCTTGTGCCGTAATTTTAGCTTTAATGTTTGCCGTTAAAGAGTTTAATAGCAACCTAAACCTTGTTAATGATCCTGTATTAATTGGAGGCTTATTCATTTCAATACTAGCTTTGGGTTTTATCATTACCGCTGTAAGTAGTTACTTTGCAATTAATAGGTACCTAAACCTTAAGCTTGAAGAGCTTTATTAGTTAAAAAATGAACAAGAATAAAGAAACAACTCCAACCACTGGGAAATCTCAAATTCGGATTCCTTTTGTAAAACAAAATTATATGTTTATGGCCGCCGGATTTTTATTGGTGGTTATTGGTTTTATTTTTATGTACATAAAAGAAGCCGATCACGGCAATTCTGAAGTGATATATAGCTTTAGTAAAACCACATTGCCCGTAGTTTTAATTATGATTGGCTTTGCCGTTACCGGTTTTGGAATCATGAAACGTTTCAACTCAGAAGCATAAAATGCAAGAAATTTTACAAGCCATAATTTATGGTATTGTACAAGGCTTAACCGAGTTTTTGCCCGTAAGTAGTAGTGGTCATCTTGAACTGGCAAAAGCCATTTTAGGTGATGATAGCATTAAAGAGAGCGGCATGCTAATGACTGTTGTATTGCATGCAGCAACGGCACTTAGTACCTTGGTGATTTTCAGAAAAGATGTTGCTCAAATTTTTAAAGGGCTTTTTCAATTTAAAAACAACGAGCAAACGCAATTTAGCCTTAAAATCATTATATCAATGATTCCGGCCGCTCTTGTAGGTTTGTTGTTCGAAGATGAAATAGATGCCTTTTTTACAGGCAATATTCTTTTAGTAGGCTTTATGCTTTTGCTTACCGGCCTATTGCTTTTATTGGCCGACAAAGCCAAAAACACATCTAAAAGTGTAAGCCCAACCAACAGTATAGTTATTGGTATAGCGCAGGCAATAGCCATTTTGCCCGGCATATCTCGCTCTGGTGCCACAATATCTACTTCGGTTTTATTGGGTATTGATAGGTCAAAAGCGGCTCGGTTTTCTTTTTTAATGGTAGTACCATTAATTTTAGGCAAAATGGCCAAAGATGTACTTGACGGAGCTTTAACTGAAGCCAATGTAAATGGTGCCGCCTTAGGCATTGGTTTTATTGCCGCATTTTTATCAGGTTTAGTTGCATGCCAATGGATGATTGCATTGGTTAAAAGAAGCAAGCTAACCTATTTTTCTATTTATTGTTTTGTAATCGGAATTTTAGCAATTGGATACACAGTTTTTACCTGAATCTGACGGCCCTTTCAATTTTGCTGAAGGCGAGCTTTTGCTCATCGATAAGCCTTTAGATTGGACATCTTTTGACGCCGTAAATAAAATTAAATCACTTTTACGTAATAAATACCAACGCAAAATAAAGGTTGGCCATGCGGGTACTCTAGATCCTAGGGCCACCGGGCTACTTTTAGTTTGTACCGGTAAAAAAACCAAAACCATTGCCAATTTGCAGGGCATGGATAAGGTTTATACTGGCGAATTTGAACTCGGAGCTACTACGCCCACTTTTGACACCGAGTCAGAGGTAAATGAGAAGTTTCCTATTGAGCATATTGATTTTGATAAGCTTATTGAAACAACTCAAAAATTTAAAGGAATGCAGCAACAGTACCCTCCGGCGCACTCTGCTGTTTGGATTAACGGAAAACGGGCTTATGAATTGGCACGTAAAGGCGAAGAAGTAAAAATGGAACCGCGCAGCGTTAGGATCCATTACTTCGAAATCTTAGATTTTAATCCGCCAATAGTACGTTTTGAAGTAAAATGTAGCAAAGGCACTTATATACGCTCATTGGCCAACGATTTTGGTAAAGCACTAAATTCAGGAGCATATTTAAAAACTTTGCGACGCACCAAAATTGGCGAATACTCATTGGCCGACGCACTCTCAATTCAGCAATTTGAATTTATGGTAAACCATAGTTAATGCGCATTTTTAAAGGAATTGAAGAGTTTGTTGCATTTAAAAACCCAGTACTTTCTATTGGTACTTTTGATGGGGTACACCTTGGGCATCGTACCATACTCGATAAGCTAAATCACGATGCACAAAGGCTGGGCGGACAAAGTTTGCTTATTACTTTTTGGCCGCATCCGCGCATGGTGTTACAGCCCGACTATAAAGATCTTCGATTGCTAAATACAATGGAAGAAAAAATGACACTACTTGATAAAGCTGGGCTACAAAATTTGCTAATAATACCTTTTACCAAATATTTTTCACGCACCACATCCCATGATTTTATAAGAAATATATTGGTTGAAAAAGTGGCAATGAAAAAAGTAATCATAGGTTATGATCACCACTTTGGCCGAAACCGAGAAGGTTCATTTGATGTGTTAAAGGAGTTTCAACCTATTTTTAATTTTGAGCTTGAAGAAATCACGGCACAGCAAATAGATGAGATAAACGTCAGTTCTACTAAAATTCGCCACGCCTTATTTGATGGTGATTTAGCTAAAACGCATGAGTTTTTAGGCTATAATTATTTCATAAATGGAACGGTTGTAAAAGGCCATAGCTTAGGTAAAACCTTGGGGTTTCCTACGGCAAATGTTAAAGTGAACTATCCATTTAAATTAATTCCTCAAGACGGGGTATATGCGGTAAGGTTTTGTGTTAGAAACATCAAATACAATGCAATGCTCAATATTGGTAATAGACCCACTTTTAATGGTAAAGAACAGAGCATTGAAGTTCATCTTTTTGATTTTGATGGCGATATCTATGCTGAAGATGTGAAAGTTGAGTTTGTAGCACGCATTAGGGCTGAAAAAAAGTTTGACGGTAAAGAAGCGCTTATTGCTCAACTAAAAGCTGACGAGCAAAAAGCAAGGGCCTTGCTAAATTAACAACGTATATTTTTTGCCATACCCATTTTAAAAACAACGTTTAAGTTATTGTAAACTAATAAATATGGGCTTGTAGTTTTTGCTGGGCTTATTTTTGATACAACAATACACTTTGGCAGTAATTTTAGGTATATCGGCTTTTTATCATGATTCGGCAGCTGCATTAGTGGTTAATGGAGAAATTATAGCCGCCGCTCAAGAAGAACGGTTCACCCGCGAAAAACACTCTTCCGATTTTCCGGTAAATGCCATTAAGTTTTGCCTTGCCGAAGGTGGTTTTCAGATTAATGAGCTTAGCGCGGTTGTTTTTTACGATAAGCCATTTTTAAAGTTTGAACGACTATTAGAAACCTATTACGCTTTTGCTCCAAAAGGATTAATTTCTTTTTTAAAAGCAATGCCCATTTGGCTGCGCGAAAAGTTATTTTTAAAAAAGCAAATTTTTGATGGATTAAAAAAAGTGGGTACTTATAAAAAGAGCAAGTTAAAATTGCTTTTTACCGAGCACCACCTTTCTCATGCGGCAAGCGCATTTTTGCCTTCGCCTTACTCAAAGGCGGCAATACTTACTATTGATGGAGTAGGAGAGTGGTGTACAGCATCAATTGGTTTAGGCATAGACAACAACATTACTTTATTAAAAGAAATGTCGTTTCCGCACTCTGTAGGTCTTTTATACAGCGCCTTTACATATTATTTGGGTTTTAAAGTAAACTCAGGCGAGTACAAATT
>JBMYOR010000130.1:0-7058 GCA_049599535.1 Bacteroidia bacterium
TGGTTTTAATAATCATATTGTGGATACCATAGTGAGTAAACTAAAAAATGACGGTAATAGCGAGATAAATGCTCGAATAGTCTTGGCATCTTATAACTTCAGTGAAAATGCCGACCATTTAATCAACGAACTGAATAAGAACTATAGAAAATATTTAAGAAGTAAAGGGAAGGCCGCTCATAATGTTGTTTTAAGTGGGGCTTCCAAACTATATATAAAAGAACATTATACCCAAATCAGGGATATGGCCGATACTCAAAAGGCGGTATATCGTTTAAATATTACTGGAGTTATTGATGATTACGAAATAAACTACGCTCAGAAAACACTTACTTTAATCTTTACTAAAAAAGATGAAAAAGATTATTATAGTCATTTTAGAAAATATTTAAGACGCTACCTTGGAGCAGATAGTACAAAGGCGCGTATTCAGTCAGCAAAAAAAAGAGAAAACAAGGAATTTGATAAGAATGATGTTTTGTCAAAAGTTCTATTTGAACTCATTGAGTTTGTGAATGATGAAGTATCAAAAAAACTATCTAGATCTATAACTTACATTAAGGAGTTATGCAGTGATTTTGGTTCTCTGGGTGAACGAGAGTTTAGAGAAAGAATGGTTAGGTATTTTACATCTAAATACGCTAGAAGCGAATACTTACCACAAGACACTGACGGCGGAACCTTAGAAAGCTCGGATATTGTAGGTAAGTACATTAATTACATAAAGAATCCACCTGATGAACTGGGCGGCGAGATTGACAATGCAAAGCATCTAAGGGGTGCTTGCGACAATTTAAGAATTGGGTTTAGACAAAATGCTACACTAGACTTATTGCTGTCATTTAGTTTATTCGTTTTGGAACTTAGAGATGAGTTCAATAATGAACTTCTTGAATCAAATCCATCATTAAGAAAGGCAAGGGAGTTATATATTATTGGTTTTAAAAGATTGATGACGCTACCTTCAGAAAATTGGGAGAAATTGAGTGCGTTAATGGCATTTTTCAATAATGAAGTAAAGAACTATAATGAAAACATGGCCGACGAATTAGATAGGCTACATAATGAGATTCTTTTACATAGAACAAACCACAAG
The DNA here is from genome assembly GCA_049599535.1 of Bacteroidia bacterium. Taxonomy (GTDB): domain Bacteria; phylum Bacteroidota; class Bacteroidia; order CAILMK01; family JACPUW01; genus JACPUW01. The sequence continues at coordinate 1,097 of JBMYOR010000130.1, forward strand.
TTAGGTCAACTTCTAACACAAATCACACAATAATGGAACTATCGGGTCTACAAGCTGAATTTGAATCCTTAATTAAGGAGCTAGAAAAACTTAAATCATATTCTGAAAGCGTTAAGGAACAAACCGAACTGACAAAGCTTAATTCCGGCGCTTCCCAATCTGTAATTAAGTCTATCCAAACTTTTTCAAAAGACCTTGAGCTTCGGCAAAACTCAATTCAAAGTCTTCTAGAAAAAAACGCCAATAGTTTAAAGTTACAAGTAGAAAAATTTGAGATTGTCACTGATGATAATACGAAAAAATTTAGCTCCGACATAAAATCTAAGATTGAATCCTATGAAGCCTTAAAAAATGATTTTGAAAAAATAATAAAATCCTACAAAAATGAATTGCAGGAAATTGTCGATAGCAAAATGGCTCAGCTTAATATTTCATTTAAACGTCTAGAAACAGAAAACTCTAATATTAATGTGCAATTGTCGGCGAAACTTGACAAGGCAATATGTGAGCTAGAAAACACTAAAAATCAATTTGAAGGCACCATAAAAAGAGTCGAAAAGGACTTCAATAATGGTATTGGGATACTGTCTGCAAGTTTAACAGACTTGATTGACTCACGCTTTTCAAAGATTGAAGCTCAAATAGCCAATGAGAACAATCAGCAACTAGAACTCCAAAAAAAGTATTTTGAAGAACTAAAAACAAAGTCAAGAACTAATAAGCGCCTGAATTTGATAATTCTGATTGCAATTATATTGATGATAGTCTACGCCATTTTAATGACTACCCACGCCGTTAATTCTGGACAGTTTAAAATCAATTTATGAGCGAATACACTTTTGTAGAAAAGCCATTTTTAAAGCAGCTCCATAACTTGGGTTGGCAGGTGCATGATTTGGGCGAAGGCATACCACAAGACCCAACTACATCATTTAGAAGCAGTTTTAAAGAAGTAGCACTTAAAAATGAGTTTATCAAGAATGTTATTCAAATAAATAGGGATGAAAACGAGAATATCTGGCTAACTGAAAAACAGGTTTCTGACCTATTTTATGAGTTATATGAACAGCGTAATGCAAGCTTATTAGAAGCCAATAAAGCGCTCTACCACAAGCTAGTAGATGACTACCCAAGAGTAGATAAAAATGAAATAACAGGAGAAGAAAGCCCCGTAGTAAAGCTTATTGATTTTAGCAATCCTAAAAACAATTCTTTCGTTGCCATTAATCAATTTAGGGTTGATACACCTGGGCATACCAAAAGCAGTATTCGCCCTGATATCATATTGTTTATAAACGGTCTCCCAGTAGTAGTTGTTGAATGCAAAGACAGTAACGTTTACACCAGTAATCCAATTGAAGAAGCTTACAAACAAATTCAGCGTTATGCCAATCAACGTTACGATGATTACAACGAAGGAGAAGAAAGCCTATTCTACTTTAATCAGTTCAATATAATAACCAATGGCAACGAAGCAAGACTGGGTACTATTACAAGCGACCTAAATTATTACTACTACTGGCGCGATATATACCCAGATAAATATAAAGCCTACGAAAAGCCTTTGGGAAAAGACAGGGCACAAGAAAAACTGATTCAAGGTGTATTACCACCTGAAACACTACTAGACCTAATAGCCCATTGCATTTTATATATGCAAGTGGGGGGTGGTAAGGAGATAAAAATACTAGCCCGTTATCAGCAATACCGAGCCATTAGCAAAGTGGCAGAGCGCTTAATTTCGGGTAATACTAGCAAAGAACGGAGTGGAGTTATTTGGCATACCCAGGGTTCAGGTAAGTCCTTAACCATGGTTATGTTGGTTCGAAAGCTCCGTAGTCATTCGCAACTAAAAGATTACAAGGTGTTGATGGTTAATGACCGTACTGACCTTGAAAAACAACTTGGTGATACGGCAACACTAACTAATGAACCAGTTGATAAAGTTTCGTCAATAAAAGAATTAAGAACAAAGCTTGCTACACCAACCAGTAATGTGGTAATGGTAATGGTACATAAATTTCAAGAGCAAAAGCAAAAGCTTGATGATGTGGTAAGCCAAACTATCGCTGCTGAGCCTATGGTTCACTATGGCAATTTTGGTGTAATTAATGAGACGGAGAAAATTCTAATTCTAATAGATGAAGCACATAGAACTCAATCGTCAGATTTAGGAAATAACCTGTTTGAAGCCTTTCCGAATGCAACATATATAGCTTTTACGGGTACTCCCTTAATTACCGACAGGCACTCAGGTCATAAAACATTTGAAAGGTTTGGTAGCTATATAGACAAGTACAAACTACAAGATGCCGTAGATGATGGAGCAACCCTGCAAATACTATATGAAGGTAAAACAGCAGATAGTGCATTAAGAAATAAACTAAGCTTTGACCAAGAGTTTGAGAACCTGATAAAAGAACATACTGAAGAAGAAAAAGAATCCATTAGAAAAAGGTATGGTACGTATAAAGATGTAATGGAAAGCGATGAAATGGTAAGCCAAAAAGCCAAGAGCATGGTGCATCATTATATTAATAACATATACCCAGAAGGATTTAAGGCTCAGGTAGTAACATCGTCAATAAATGCTGCCGTCAAGTACAAAAAACATTTACTTGAAGCCTTGGCTAACTATAATATTGATAAAATTGAGCTAGACCTTTCTAATGAAAAAAAGGCGCTTTTAAAAGAGCTAAAAGTTTATGCAGTAGTAACTTCTCAAGGAACAAATGAGCATCCGTCTATTACCGAAGCTCGTAAAGAATCAAGTGCGCACAATGCTATCGAAAACTTTAAAAAAGGCTTTAACAAAGAGAAGCCTGAAACACTCACGGCATTTTTGGTAGTATGTGATATGCTACTGACTGGTTTTGATGCACCAGTAGAACAGGTAATGTATCTAGACAAGAAGATGCGTGAACATAACTTACTTCAAGCCATAGCAAGGGTAAATAGAACACACCAAGGCAAAACAAGGGGCTTTATAGTTGATTATGTAGGGCTTGCACACCATTTAAAAGAAGCTTTGCAGATTTATGGTGGTGATGTCGATGATATTCTTGAATCCTTAAGATCCTTAGAATCCGAAGTACCCATATTAGAGCAGCGATATACCAGACTTCTCAATCATTTTGAAGCTGCGGATATTGGGGATATTGAAGATTTTGTACTTCAAAGAATTAAAGATGTTAAAGAAGAGTATCATGTTTTGGAGCAATGTATTGAACTAGGTAGGGAGATTTCTTTTAGGGCTGAATTTGATGTGCTACTAAAGAATTTCTTTGAGAGTTTGAACATAATTTTACCTAACAAGGCAGCAATACCTTTTAAAATACCTGCAAAGCGTTTTGGCTACATATATGAGCAAATGAAGCAACGGTACAAGGACGCAACCTTGAACCTTGGTAATGTTGGAGATAAGGTAAAGGGGCTGGTTAATAAGCATTTAATTGGACTAGGCATTGATATGTCTATTCCACCAGTAGAGCTTTTCTCAAACGACTTTGAAAAGGAACTCAATAAAAAGCAAAGTAAAAAAGCAGTAGCATCAGAAATGGAACATGCCATTAGAAAGCATATTAAGGTAAGCTTTGAAGACGACCCAGCATTGTACCAAAAATTAAGTGAGAAGCTTGAGCAAGTAATCAAGAAGAACCGCGATAATTGGGAGCAGCAAATAATAGAATTTACTGCAATCAAAGATGATATTTCCCAAGGTCGTGGAAATGATAAAAGCGGCATAGAATCACTAATTCTAGAGAATTTGGTACGCTTTGCAACTGATGAAGTAGGTGCTAGAAAGAAATTAGAACAGTTTACCCCTACCCTTATTGATTTACTAAAAAGCTATATTTCAATTGAGCACTTCTGGGATAAATCAAGCTTGGTAAAAGAACTTGAAGCAGAGATAGAACAAAGCTTTATAATTGAAGATGTAAGCGATTATTTTAATGATACTTCCGCTTTAATTAATGACCTTATGCAATTGGTGAAAAGGAGAAGTACTGATATACTTAAGTATGAGTGAACTAAGCTATACCGTTAAAAAGAGTGAGCGTAAAACACTCAGTATTTACGTAAACCGTGTTGGTGAAATAGAAGTACTTGCACCAAGTAAAATGGATGATGCTGAGATTCATGGGCATGTAGAAAAGAAACAGTATAGCATTTACAAATACCTAACGGAATTTAAAGAACTAAACCAAAGCCATGTTGATAGGCAGTATGTATCAGGTGAAAGCTTCATGTATTTGGGCAGAAACTACAGGCTAAAGCTTATGGCTGGAATTGAAAATGTTGTTTTTAAAGATAATCAATTTTTAGCTCCGAAAGAGATGAAACCGCATGACCTAAAAGAACTGTTTATTATATTCTATAAGAAAAAAGCAAAAGAAAAACTACCCAAAAGGATAAGCACGTTTGCCAACCAAATGAACTTGAAAGTAGAAGGCTACAGAATAATGGAGTTACAAAATAGATGGGGAAGTTGCAGTGATACAGGATGGGTTAATTTCCATTGGAAATGCATGATGGCGCCTTATAAGATTATTGATTACATCATTGTGCATGAGTTAGCCCATTTAGTGCATAAACACCACACTCAGGCCTTCTGGGGTTTGGTAGATAGAGTGCTACCCAATTACCAAGACTCGAAGAACTGGCTACGAATTAATGGGGCTGGGATGGAAGTGTAAAATTAAACTAGTCAGTAGTTCTGATTTTTTGATTTGGAAAAAGAACACAATGAATTAAATGTAGAAATGAAATTTAAAAAAACAGGTAAATATTAAACTGCCGAAAAGATACGAGATATGAAAAAGTACTTAATATTCATTGCAATTTGCGTTACAACAATTAATCATTCATCGGCTCAACAATGGGATTTACTGCAATTCAAAAAACTAATTGAGTACGAATCGCAGAGATATCTCATGGAAGATGTTTTTGAAGTCTCAAATACGAACTTTGACAAGTTAAGGTTAGAGAAGCTGATAACTGATTATGATGGAGCTGATGGCGGATTTTTATTTGTACTGTCTGCGTATGAGTATAATGGTCAACATGGAGTCGTAATAACATCTTTTATACCTACACTGTCAAATACAAAGTTTTTTAATACTCACTTGCCAGATTCTCAATTTCAAGAAGTATTAGCATTAATGAAATCAGGGCATCAAACAAGAGAAAACAAGGGTATTCACCTTATAAGACGAATTAATAGCTCCTTAGTTATTGAAGTAAACAAAGGTCAATATGATGATTATTACAACAGTTCTCCAAAAGACGAATTTGTCTTTTGGATATTTGGAACAGCTCGACACAACTTGTCTCTAAACAAGTTTGAAAAAATGGTTAAAGAATATGAAGCGTTTAAGTAGATAAACCCCCAGTTTTTTTCAGAACATTTTTGATTAAGGAGAGAATCTCTCAAAAAAACTTGTTGGGGGTTAAAAGAAAAAAATACAGGTAAACTCTCGAACGGCCTATAATATTTCGAACACGGAGTGTTTAATTGGTAGTTTGTCAATTACATAATCTAGTTTCCATTTGTTAGATTTAACTCGATGAACTTGCTGAATACTATTGAGTTTTAAAAAGGCATTTTCTTGAATTACTTTAACAGTAAAAGGACAGTTCAATCTTTTGAGTCCATGAACTGATACAATTAGGATTGAATATTCGCTAATGTGAATTTTCATGACAGAAACCAATTAGGTTTATCACCAGCTTTGCTTTCGGTTATACCTGAAATGAAGGAATGACTGTTTGCTAACCTTGAAGCTATATTGTCTATATAAGAGCTTTTAAGAGCGTGTGTAAACAAATTGTACAACTCCCACATTCCAATCTGACCTTCAGAAGCCCTATGGTGTTTATTGGTATAATAACCCTTTACAACTGAGTTAATTTGAGAGTCAGACAGTAGCAATTGTGGCATGGCCCTTTTGCTTTGGTTATC
>JBMYOR010000131.1:0-6950 GCA_049599535.1 Bacteroidia bacterium
TTTATGATACCCTTTTGTTATTTCAGAATAATAGGCTTGTGGGTAAATGCGAATAAACTTAAAGTGTGGTAGAATAAACTTATTTAAGCCAAATGTGATTTTAATAGCTTCGGCACAAATAAGCGCCTGCATAGCCCCAAATACATCAACACCATCATGCTCAATAAATTTTTTGTGTGCAATAAAGTAAGCTAACCTTTTCTCAAACAGTTGTTTATCTACATCGCTCAAATTATTGTAATACGGAAAATGCAACCTTAAGGCTTCAATTTGTGATTTAGTTAATTGATAACTACTTCTTTTACTACCAATTGATGCCGCTAAATCTTTATCGTAAAAAGCAAAACGAGCGATTATAAAAGCTACAGATATTATTGCTATAAAAACTATGGTGTGTAATTTAAAATTTAGACGAAATTGTTGTTCCAAAGATAGGCTGTGCCTATTATTGAAGTTCTATTAATATCGATTATTAAAAGATGACAAATATTAGCAAGGTTTACTTAGTAGATGACGACGAGATTAACAATTTCATTTGCACCAATATTTTAAAGAAAATAAATTTTAGCGATAATGTAGTGGCATACGAAAGCGGAACTGAAGCTCTTGAAGCCTTAAAAGCTGCATTAACCAATAATCAAGAAGATGTACCTGATGTTATTTTTTTAGATATCAACATGCCAATAATGAATGGTTGGGATTTTCTTGAAGAATTCAAAGCAATTAAAGGTCAAATTAATAAAACCATTTCGCTGTTCATGCTTTCTTCTTCAATTTATCAAGCTGATGTAGAAAAATCAAAACAGTACGAAGAAGTTGTAGATTTTGTAACAAAGCCACTAAATGCCGATGTGCTTAATGACATTAAACAAAAGTATTTCTAGATTCAGCAAGTCTCTTTTTTATTCATCAATTATTTTATCAATCTCATTTTTAATGAATGCCTGTGGCGGAGCCTGCGCAGGTTTTGATTGTGTTAATGGAGATTGTGTTCAAGGCGCATGTGAGTGCGATGATGGTTATGAAGGCACAACTTGTAATACCACTTGGGCGGCTAAGTTTATTGGGTCGTATGAGGGAACAGATTGTTACGATTCAGGGTTAATTACCTATTCAATTATAAAAACCAATAGAGCAGATTCAATCATTTTTGATAACCAATACTACGCATTAATTACCGATGGCGAATCTTTGGTTTTTCCTGAACAAGATGCCAAAGCCGATGGCGTAGATTTTATTTTTTCTGGTTTAGGAAATATAACTACCAAAGGAGTTGATTTAACACTTGTATCAAAGTATCCTGATTTTGATACAAGGTGCGAACTTTCGCTTGAAAGGGTAAAGTAACCTACCACTTACCTACAAACATTGTTTTAGTTTTGCAAGCCTATTTTGAATTAGAAAAATGGCTTTAAATAACGTTAGAGTAAGATTTGCACCAAGTCCAACAGGTCCGTTACATGTTGGTGGTGTTAGAACAGCACTTTACAATTACCTATTAGCAAAAAAGCTCGGTGGTACTTTTGTGCTTAGAATCGAAGATACCGATCAAAAAAGATATGTTGAAGGTGCTGAAGACTATATTAAGCAGGCACTAGTTTGGGCGGGCATTGATTATGATGAAGGCCCAGGTAAAGAAGGTGAATTTGGACCTTATCGCCAATCTGAGAGAAAAAGCATATATACCCAATACGGCAAGCAATTAATAGATTCGGGTAAGGCATATTATGCCTTTGATACTGAAGATGACCTTGTAGCCATGCGGGAGCGTTTAAAAAAGGCTGGTAAAGCGGCGCCTAAGTACGATATGTTCGTAAGAGAGTATATGAAAAACTCACTTACATTACCCGCAGATGAGGTAAAAGCTAGACTAGAAAACGGCGATCCTTTTGTAATTAGACTTAAAGTGCCCAGAAATCAAGAAGTAAGATTTCAAGATGAAATTAGAGGCTGGGTAAGTGTGAAAAGTGAAGAAATTGATGATAAGGTGCTTTTTAAAGGTGATGGTATGCCCACCTACCATTTAGCCAATATTGTTGATGATCATTTGATGCAAATTAGCCATGTAATAAGGGGCGAAGAATGGCTGCCAAGCGCACCATTGCACGTATTGCTTTATGAAGCTTTTAACTGGGAGGCTCCCAAATTTGCGCATCTTCCTTTAATTTTAAAACCCGACCCAGTAACCTACATTAACAAAAAAACTAAAATGCAATTTGCAGAGCAATTTGCAAAAGAGTTTGCCGAAAAGGAATCGGCAAGTTTTGCGTCGGTACACAAGCAAGTGCAACAAATATTTGCCAACCCTAAAGATCTTAACAATCAGCTTAAAGCAAATGCAAAAGATAGCAATGAGAAAAAAGAGATTAAGGACTTTTTGAAAAAAGCTATGTACGGCAAACTAAGCAAACGCGATGGAGATCGACTTGGTTTTCCGGTTTTTCCATTAAGTTGGAGCGAGCAAGGTATTACAGGCTACCGTGAGTCAGGTTACCTTTCTGATGCTTTTTTAAATATTTTGGTAATGCTAGGGTGGAACCCCGGAACCAATCAAGAAGTATTTGGCAAAGATGATTTGATTGATGCCTTTACGCTTGAAAGAGTTGGTAAATCGGGAGCAAAGTTTGACCCCGACAAGGCCCGTTGGTATAATCAGCAGTTTTTAAGAAAAACGCCAAGCTCTCAGTTTATTCCTGAATTAAAAGCAATGTTGAATGAAAACGGCTTAGATGCTGATGATAATTATATTGAAAACGTAATTGAAATTATTAAAGAAAAAGCCACCTTTAGTTCTGATTTTTGGGCCTTGAGTGAGTACTTTTTTAAAGCACCAACAGCATATGCACAACATGTAATCGATAAAAAGTGGGATCAAAATGCCAAGCAATTATTTAGCACATTGATTGAAAAATATAAATCTGTAAATAATTTTAGTGTCGAAAATGCTGAAATGGCTTTTCAATCAGCTGGCGAAGAAATTGGTGTAGAATCAGGCAAGTATATGCAATTGCTAAGGGTATTTGTAACTGGCGTAGGCGCAGGGCCAGCTATCTATGAAACTTTGGCCTTAATCAATAAAAACGAAGTAATAAATAGATTAGAAAAAGCACTTGAAGCGCTGGGATAAATATCTAAGTCTATTTTTAGAATATAAAAAAACGCCCACAATTTTATCGTGGGCGTTTTTTGTGTTTGTGCTATGTAATGCATGGATAAGCGATGATGCTTACATATCATTTACATCAGTAAATAATTTTGTTGATGGTTTGGGTTTAGTGTATAATGTGGGAGAAAGGGTACAAACCTTTACCAATCCGCTTTTGGTAATTATACTCATACCTGTTCATTTATTATTCAATAATCTAGGTATAAATGCAATTTATTACGAGAGTTTGGCAATTAGTCTGTGCTTGTTGATGTTGTTTTTATATTTGATAAAAGCGCTTTTTACAAACACAGCTAAGCATTCGCTAGCCCTTTTGCTCTTATGTACCAATATTCCTATTATTGATTATTTTACTTCGGGTTTAGAAAACTCGCTTAACTATGTGTTGGTGTTATTGCTGCTGTTGATATTAAAAAACAAAAAGTGGTATTGGCTGGCGTTGATTTCTGGTTTAATGGTATTAAGCCGTTTAGACCTTTTTGTACTCGTATCGCCAATAGTGTTTTATCAATTAGTTCATTTAAATCGGCGGGGGGCAAAAATTAAGTATTTGAGCTTATTTATAATGCCTTGGTTGGCTTGGGAGCTTTTTGCCTTAATTTATTATGGAACCCTTATTCCCAACAGTGTAATTGCAAAATCTTCATTTGATCCTAGTTTTAAAAGCGTATTGATTAACGATTGGCGCTACATATTGGGAACCCTATATTTTCATCCTATCGCCATGATTTTGCCCGTGGCCTTATTTATAGTTTTAATAAAAACCCAAAGCTATTCTAAAGTAATGGCAATTGGTGTTGTGCTTTATTTCTTTCTACCGTTTATGGGCGGAGGCGATTTTATGTCGGGCCGGTTTCAGACCGTAGTTTCAGTGCTTTTAATAACAGCATCCATTTTTTATACTACAAATCAATTGCATATTAAGCGCTTAGCAGTTGTATCAATTTTGCTGTTTGCATTACACCCAAATTCATACGTTTTGCAGGCTTATAAATTGATAACAGATTCAGATACAACTAAAATGTACCTGAGAATTGCCGATGAAAAAATCTTCTATTTTTCAAGAACTAGTTTGGCGTATTTACTAGCCTATAATGAGCCAATTAGTAATTTTAAACCAGCTGCCGAAGGAATACAATTAAAAAATAAAGGAGGTTATAATGTAGTTAAACAAGTTATGGCAGGGTACACCGGGTATTATTCAGGGGCTAATACCTATTTAACTGATAAAATTGGTATAGTTGATCCTTTATTGGCTAGGCTACCGAGCGAAAAAGCAAACCGCTGGAGACCAGGTCATCCTAAGAAAATTTATCCTGATGGCTATATGGAATCTTTACGCAAAAAGAAAAACCTGATTCAAAATCAAAGTATTAAGCTACTCTATAGCGATATTTTGTTGGTTACAAGGTCTTCTGAATTTTTTACCCGTAAACGTTGGGATGCAATTTGGCGCCTAAACACGGGTTATCATAAAATTGAGAGAGGTTATGAGTAATCAATATTTAGGGCATCTTTGCACCCGCAAAAGCATAACATGAAGATATCTGTTGTAGTGCCTGTAATGAATGAGCAAGAGAATGTAAAACCACTCTTTGATAACATTAAGGCAGCACTTAAAGATTTAGATTTTGAAGCTGTTATTGTTGATGATGGTAGCACCGATAAAACAGTAGAGCTTATGAAAGCTGAGGCCGATGAGCGCTTTAGAATTGTGGTTCTCAAGAAAAATTACGGACAAAGTAACGCAATGGCTGCAGGTATTTATGAAGCCCACGGAGAGTACATTGCCACAATGGATGGTGACCTTCAAAACGATCCTTCAGATATTCCAATGATGCTTAAAATGATGCAGAACGAAGGCTGGGATCTTGTGCATGGTAAGCGAGCAAATAGGCAAGATGGTATGTTTTTGCGTAAAGTGCCTTCAAAAATTGCCAACTCAATTATAAGGAACTCAACTGATGTGCATATTAGTGATTATGGCTGCACACTCAAGGTTTTTAGAGCTGATATTGCCAAAAATTTAGGGCTGTATGGCGAACTACACCGGTTTATACCTGTATTGGCTAAAATGCAAGGTGCTAGTATAACTGAGGTAGATGTAAAGCATCATGCACGGCAATTTGGTACATCTAAATACGGAATTAATAGAACCTTTAAAGTAATGAGTGATTTGTTGCTCATGCTTTTTTTTCAGAAATACATTCAAAAGCCTATGCACCTTTTTGGAACGTTGGGCATATTCTCATTTGCGCTAGGTATTTTAATTGGACTTGGATTAACCGTTTACAAGTTTGTAGCAAGTGCCGACATTGGCGATAGGCCATTATTAATATTTGCCGTAGGTTTAGTACTTGGTGGAATTCAATTGATAAGTTTTGGTTTTATAGCCGAGCTTATAATGAGAACTTATTATGAGAGCCAAGGCAAACAAGTATTTAGAGTTAAAGAAGTAGCTGTTGGCCAAAAGCAAGATTAAGAAGGTTTTAACCACCACTTTAAAAATTTTAATTAGCATAGCGGCCGTAGCTTATGTTTATTATAAAATTGATGACGATACTAAAGCTGATATTGTTGAAGCCTTAAAAAAGTCAAATTTATTTTATTTAATAGCGGCTTTTATTCTATTTAATTTATCAAAGATTATAAGCTCTATTAGGCTCAATAGATATTTTAAATGTATAAAAGTTCAGTTGCCCGAAGGGTTTAATCTTAAGCTTTACTATTTGGGTATGTTTTATAATTTGTTTTTACCTGGTGGTATTGGTGGCGATGGTTACAAGGTTTATTATTTGCAAAAACACCACGGCGGCAACACCAAAAAACTTATTGCCGCTACTTTGCTCGATAGGCTATCTGGTGTTGTGGTACTTGGTTTTTTAGCTTTAATTCTGGCTGTTGTTTCAAGTTTAGAGCAATTGGTAATTGCGCAAGAATTAATATTGATTGTATTGGCCGTGTTGGCTTTTCCAATATTTTGGCTTATTCATAATAAGTTTTTTAAAGATTTTAATCCTGAATTTATACGAGCACTAATAATGGGTTTTGGGGTGCAGCTTTCGCAATTGCTTTGTGCGGCATTTATTTTATGGGCCATAAGTGCTCAGGGCCTTTTTTTCGATTACATGACCTTGTTTTTAATATCATCAGTAGTGGCGGTGCTGCCATTTACCATTGGTGGGGTAGGGGCACGCGAGTTGGTAATGCTCGAAGGGGTGGTGCTTTTTACGAGCTTATCGGCTTATAATGCACAGGCTACAGCCATTACATTTTCAATTTTGTTTTTTGTAATTACTGCAATTTCATCGTTAATAGGAATAGTTTTTAGCATTAAATTAAAGTGAACGAATACGATTATATAATTATTGGGGGTGGCTTAGCGGGTACCATTTTAGCCGATTTTCTTTCAAAAAGTGCATCAGTTTTAGTGTTTGACCATGAAGCAGGAACGTATGGAAGCAAGGTGGCTGCTGGCATTTTTAATCCAGTAACTGGGCGCAGAATGGTTAAATCTTGGAAAGTTGATACCCTTGCACCTTTTGCATTAGACTATTACAAGCAAAAAGAAAAGCAGCTCAATCAAAAGCTTATTGATGTAATTGATATTAAAAGGCTATTTAATAACGAGCAGCAGCGTAATGAGTGGCTGCAACGAGTTGACTTTGATCAATTGCAAGAAATAATTGCCCATGAAGTTGAGCCCGATATTGAAAACTCAACTTGGCATAACCAACATGGCGGGGTTACTACAACAACTTCGTGGCGTTTAAATACAGCTAAA
>JBMYOR010000132.1:0-6946 GCA_049599535.1 Bacteroidia bacterium
TATTGTGAAAAAGAAAAATGGCTTGGCTATGCAGATTGAAACATGGTTTGAAGAGGAAGGGCTACAGGCATTAAAAAGCTTAGAATTATTAAAAAATGATTTGAAAACTAAAAGTTTAGAATCGAGAATTCTGTTCGGTAATAGAATTGAATGTATTTATTGTGAAGGATATTTGTTTTTAACTGATGATTTAAATTTAGAAGTGGCAAACGTTATTTCGTTGAATTCAAAATTTAAAATTCAAAATTTTTAATTTAAAACTTACCCCGTGGATATAGTTACCATTAGAGTTGAAGAAGAAGATGGCAAAATTGCCGAATTAGAAGCACCTACTGATATGGCGCTCAATTTAATGGAAGTATTAAAAGGTAGCGGATACCCAGTGTTGGCTACCTGCGGTGGCATGGCGCTTTGTGCTACCTGCCACGTAACTGTAAAAGAAGGCTACAATCAAGTAGGCGAACCTGCCACTGATGATGAATGGGCCATGCTCGATACGCTTTATAACATTACAGATGAATCAAGGTTGGCCTGTCAAATTAAAATTGATGACAACTGCCATAATATATTGGTAAAACATTTGGGCGATAAGTAATTGATTCGGAATTTTATTCTTTAAGATTTAAAAAGTTATTTGTGTTTAAAACACTTGCGATTTTATTTTTAATGCCCATAATGGCACATGCCCAAACCTTTAATGGTAAGGCAAGTTTTTACAGTGATAAGCTGCATGGCAACGAAACGGCTTCAGGCGAAAAATACGACAAGTTTGCACTTACAGCGGCGCACAGAACCCTGCCTTTTGGTACTTGGGTTAGAGTAACTAACCTTTGGAATGGTAAATCGGTAGATGTAAAAATTAACGATCGTGGTCCATTTGGTAATAACGGCAGAATAATAGACTTATCGAAACAGGCTGCTCTTGAGCTTCAAATGATTACGGCCGGAATAATTGATGTAAAGGTTGAAATTATTGATAAAGATGCGCCTAAACCAGAACCTGAAATAGAAAAGGAAACTAGTGCCAAAAAAGAAACTACGGGCACTAAAACTAAAGTTAGGGGAGATGGTACTTATAAAGTCAATTTTCAAAAATCTAACTCATTACAAGGCTTTGGGGTACAAGTGGGGTCTTTTACAGAGTTTATGACTGTGATTAAGTTGCTTGAAGAGCTTGAAGAAAAAGGGTTTCCTGATCTTTATATAAATACCGATGTAGTAAAAAATAAACGGGTTTACCGAATTATTGTGGGCAATTTTGAAAAGAGATCAGACGCTGAGCTTTACTTAGTAAGTGTAAAATCAAAAGGCATTGATGGCTATGTAATAGCACATCAAAAATAGATAGTTTGCACGGTTAATATAAATGCAACTTTGTTGCAAATGAATCATTGTTGCTATATTTGCGTTGCCAAAAAATATAATTCAAAATGAGAAGTCTGTTTTCTGTTTTAGCTTTAACAACAGTTCTGTTTTTTGCAGCCTGTGGAGATAGCCACAATGTTGAAATACATTTTCATAATCCAACAAACGGAGCAGTAGTGCCTGTAGCTAATGCTAGTGCCTTAACTATTGATATTGATTTTAGTAGCGATGAAGAGCTACATGATATTGAAATTAAATTGTACCCTAGCGCAGCTCCAGATGATTTAATTATTGATTATGACGGACATGTTCATGAGTCTGAATATGTTTTTGAGCAAGATGTAGATTTATCGTCATTTGATTCAGGTACTAGCTTTGCAATACAAGTGACAGTTTGCGAAAATCACGATTGTACAGTTAGCAAAATACAAGAGATCTTATTTACCATAGAGTAATTTTTGGCATAATAACCTAACTGTTACAGGGCGTTTTTTTAAAGTCAATTAAATTTTAAAACAAGGTGTTTTGATACGCTAATTTTGGCAAGCAGCCAGCTAATTACATCGGTATAATCAAATGATAAGTTTAAAGGGCTATTTAAATCAGCTTGACCCTGATAATACTCAAGCTAATGTCATATTAAATTTTAGAGGCCTTAATTTATCAAAAAGCGATTTTGATGCGATTTTGAAAATGCTTAATCAAGCAGCCCCAAGCCAATTGGCTTCTATTACTTCAATTAGTTTTAGCTACAACAGTATTATTGGCAATTTGGGTGCTATACAGTTGGCAAGCTGCTTACCTTATACCATTTCAGAAATAGGGTTAGTGGGGTGCGGAATTGGTAATGCAGGTGCTGAGGCATTACTCACATGGATGAGCAAGGCTCAAAAGCTCAAAATGGTTTGCATTGAGCAAAATGCATTTACTTGGCCAATGCAGCAAAAATTCAGAACCTTTAAAACCGAAAACCCAGGTATTGAGGTTGTAATGTGAGTTTAATAAATACATTTTAAGTTTAAATCAATAATTGAATCATTTAGTGAATTAAAAAGCTTTCTTTTTGAGAACTAGCCTTTTTAAAATGATTGGTAGGGATAAATCAAAATGATTAATTTTTTAACATTACGCTTGAAAAAAGGTAAGTGCAGTAGCTATGGTAAGCACTTGCTTGGTGATTAGTTGAAATTCAGGTTCTGTAACAGTCAATAAGCCTCGCCTTTTGTGTTTTTACAAAAAATTGCCAAATCTATTTTTTGCACCCTACAGCTTTTTTCATTGCCAATTTAGGGTGCTTAACTTATCTTATTTTATTCCCCGCTTTAGTAACTGCAAGGCATTTACAATTTATTGCGATAAGAAAATCCTTTTCAAACTTTCAGCCTATGGGCGCATAATAATTTGTTCACTTAACCCTGTGTATGGGTTAGGGATTCGGCCAACGGTATGCACTTACAATGAACCCTAATAAATGGCATGATAGCAGTTATGCAGTTATCTTATAGGGATTTCTACACTCATTATAAGGTTTCTACCTTGTTCGGGTAAATTTAGTATTCTATAGCGACTCAGGTGGTTTAAATATGGTGAGTTTGCCATGTTGTTTAAGCGCATGTTCCAACTTATGTTCTTAGGACCTATAAAAAAATTACCGCCAATAAGCAGATTTCCAATAAGGTAACCTGGGGTAGTTTTTTCGTTTCTATCTACTAGATTTTGCGCTGCTGCAAATTCGGCATTAGCCAATACTCTAATGGTGCTTTTATGCTCGTTGTAGTGGGTATGCCATTCAACCGTGCTATTGAGCATAAAAGGTGGTGTAAAAGGCAAAGCCAAACCCGTATTTAAATTTTGACTGTAAATAAACTCTGCTGTTTGGTTAAGCTCCCATTTCTCAGTTAAATCGAGCGTATAACTCAGAACAGCACCAATAAGGGCAGCATTGTTTTGTTCATATTGGTAAATCTGGCCGGCTTCAGGTAAATATGAAAATTTTGCACTTGGTGCCAAATAAATAAATCCATTATAAACTGATGCAAAACCGGCAGCTTCAATGTTTACCCTGCTTTTTATAAATTGATAAGTTAGGTCAATATGGTAGCCGGTTTCGTGGTTTAAATTGGTGGTTCCTTGCTCATGCCTAAAAGTGCCATGGTGTATACCGTTTGATGAAGTCTCATTGGGGTAAGGAATTCTAAAGCTTTTACTTAGGTTGCCTTTAATAACTGTTTTGTTGTTTGGCCTATTAAAAAATCCAATTGAAGCTGACCAATTTGAAAAAGTTTGGTCAATGGCTTTAAAGTTTAGACTATCAATAATTTCATTTTGGCTGTTGTAAATGTATCTAACATTTTGCTGCACCAGATTTTGGCCATGGTCAAATCTTAGAGCCGCATTAATTTTTGCTCCATTTTCTTTTTTGTATTCACTTAGCCAAAAAGCACCCACTCGGTTTAGGGTAAAGTTTGGTAATAGGTAGTCAAAGCCATCAATTTGATTTATTTGCCGCTGAAAACTAGCGCCAATTACCTGTGTAATTTTTTCAGTTAAAATATAATCGTAATGGGCATTGGCGCTTAGGGTTGTGAGCTTAAAAAACTGACCAAGGGTAGCGTTTTGATCTGTTATTGGCAGGTTATGAAAATCAGGAAAAGAATGCTCTGCGCGTTGGTTTTGTTGCAAACCTAAATCAATACTTAAATGGCTTTTGCCAATATGCCTTATGTAATTAAGCGTAGTTTTTTGGTGCCTAACGTTTTGATACGGGAGATCAAAATCACGTTTATTACCATCATCAACTAAGCTGTAAGCCGTGGGTATACCTACCGCACCTGAAAAAAAACCACCTATTAAATGGTACTGCGAGAGGCAAAGTCTAAAAACATAATTATGTGTTTTTTTTCCGATACCAATTCGGGCGTTTTGTTCAATACCCGCGGTATTTTTTAGGGTGTTATTATAAATAGGCAGCTCAAAGCCATTATAGTTAAATGTATTTGCCGCAACTTTAAAATCGGCATAGTTTTGATAACTAAATCTACCTGAAATGGTCCAACCTTTTACGTTGGTAGCGGCATTTATTGATCCACCAAAGAGACTATTATTGCTATGGCCAATTAGGTTTAAATTGGCAATTGTTTGGCTTGAGTCTAATAATTTAAAAGGTAAAATATTAACTACGCCGCCAGTGGCATCGCTACCATATTGCAAGGCACTTGCGCCTTTAATCAATTCTACTTCTTCAACATCAAAAACATCAATTTCGAGTCCGTGATCTTGGCCCCATTGCTGGCCTTCTTGTTTAATTCCATTTTGATTTACTGCAATTCTATTGCCTGATAAACCACGAATTACGGGTTTACTTACGCCAACACCTGTGTTTATTGATTGCACCCCAGCAATTTGATTGAGCGATTGCGATAAACTTATATGTTGATTTTTACTGAGTTCACTTTTGCGCAGATGCACGGCGTTTTTAGAATCTTCATGTTTGGCATGCTCTTCTTCAACCATAATTTCATTAAGTTGATAAAGGGCTGTTTTTAAATGAAAAATAATGTTTGAATTGGCTACTAGTAAAGTATCAACGGTTATACTTTGAAACCCTAAATGGTTGATTATAACTTGTTGCTTTGTGCTGGTAGCAGGGTTGGGGATTACCGCCACACCATTTTTATTACACACATAATTGTTGGTATTTAGCGAAACAACGGCACCTATTAACGGCCTATCGTTTTGAGACAGCACTGTAATTTTAATTTGACCCATTAGGCCAATAGGAGCGGCCATTGCCAAAAGGAGAAGTATTTGTTTAAAAATCACTACTCAAAATTAATTGTTTTTGCAACCTAGTTGCATTTAGAGCAAAGCTTTTAATTTTGTTGCATGAAAAATATTCTATTTTTTATGTTCAGTATTGGCTTAATGCAATTTTGGGCTTGCGGGCCGGCTCAAAATGATACTGAAGTGCCAAGCCTTCAAGTTGTAGAGTCGCCTATTATAGTAACAGATAGCGTATGCGGTAGTTTGGCTAATAATGTTATGCATTTGCGTAGCTCAGATTCGCTTGTTTTAATACTTAAACTGGCTGATAATGATTTGCTAAGTCAGTTGAAAATAGATATACATGATAATTTTGATTGCCACGGCCATGCACAAAAAACTGAAGATTGGACCCTACAGCAACTAGTAGATTTACAAACTAATAACATTACAAAGCGTATGGCCATTGCAGTACCGCAACATGTTACAGCGGGGGCATATCACTTAACCTTACGATTGCTAGATGTAAGTGGAAACGAAGCTGAACCACTTTATTTTAGCCTTAAAGTACTCAATTCAGATGATGTAATTGCTCCTAAAATGATATTGAATAATCCATACATTCATAATTTAGAGCTTGATAAAAATGAAACTCTAAATCTGAATTGGCAAATGAATGACAATAAATCTTTGGGCAACTCAACAAACGCAAAGTCAGTATTAAAGTATTTAGATATAGCCAGTGGCAACAGCTTTACCATTGCCGAGCTCGTAGTTGATGATTCAGTAGAAATATTTGAGAAGAAATTTAATTATAAGTATTTGATACCTAAAACGTGGATTTCGGGCAATGACTACTTATTTCAGATTTGGGGGTATGATGCAGTAAATAACCGCTCAAAACCTATTGAAATTAGTTTGAAAATTAAATAGACTGCTTGCCCTTTCGGTTTCTAAAAAATTTAATAATCAAAGAAAATACAAAGAAAATCACGGTGGTAACAGCATAGGAAACTAAAAAGTTAAAGCTCGAATACTTAGCGACTTTTATGAGATAAAATACAATGAGTAAAACCGCAACGCCAAGGCTAAAGTTGTTGGGTAAAGATTTGCCCCGTAATGTGATTAAAGCACTAAGCGAATAAGCCATAAGCCCAGCGCTGCCACACAGTATAAATATAGTGTAACCAGGCCAATGCATGAGTTTAAAAATTGCCCCAATAAGGTATATAGCACACCACATGAGTGCAATTCCCATGCTAAATTTATAGCTTTTCTTCTTGTCTTCAAGTAAATGATCGTCGAGTAAATCGCTCATTAAATGCCAAATTGACTTAGGTGATGGTCAATGTGTTTATAAAATAAATTGTTCCACTCATTAGCACTTAAGGCGCCAAAATTTGGTGATTCTTTGCCTTCAAAATACTTTTTGCCATCATTTTGAGCTTTTTTTATAAAGGCTGTTAAGCGCTCTTGTTGCCTGTTAAAGTCTTGATTATCAGAAACTAAAAATTCGGGTGCCGTTCTGCTGTTTTTGGGGTAGGGTTTTTCTCCAACTACGGCTTTTTTTACAAAAGCTTTCATCAAAAACTTTTTAAAGGCATTGGCGGGCTTGTATTTATTGGTGTAAACCATTTCGTATTGAACACACAAGTGTGCCAACATTTGGCCAGCATTCATTTTGCCCCAAAGTGGTTGAGAATCGGACTTCAGTTGCTCAATTCTATGAATGGTTTCGGCAGTTACTTCAATTGAGAATATGTCTTTCATTAAAGGTGTTGGTTGTTCAAATCAAAAGTAGGGGAAATTAAATCTTAAG
>JBMYOR010000133.1:0-6930 GCA_049599535.1 Bacteroidia bacterium
GCGATATTGAAAACGATCAAAAAAGCGGTAAAATCACTATAGCAGTACGCTTAGGACTTAACAAAGCCCGGTTTTACCATTACGCCTTAATTTATACAAGCATAGTATTTTTCACATTATTTTCGGTTTTTATGTTCGTAGAGTGGTACCAATTCATATTTTTGGCCCCCTTAATACTTCTTTTACAGCATGTTAGTAAAGTGAAAAAACGCTCTTCATATAAAGAATTTAACCCCTTATTAAAAGAATTATCACTAAAAAGTGCCTTAACAGCACTTAGCATTGGTTTTGGATATATCATTTAAAAATAAATATTAGTTCTTCTGTAAAAATGGAAAATCTTACCGCTGAGTTTGTAAAACACACACTCACATTTAAAACCCCAGCCACTACATCACGAAATACGCTGACTGAAAAAGACACGTATTTTTTAATCATTTCGAGCAAAAATGACCCTGACGTGGTAGGTATTGGCGAGTGCAGCTTTATTAAAGGCTTAAGCATTGAAAATGCAGAAGAGTATGAAGCGCAGTTGGCCCTATTATGTGCTAAAATAAATAATGAAGGCACCGCTGATGTGGATATTGATTTTGATGCTTTTCCGAGTATTGAATTTGGACTTGAAATGGCCATAATGGATCTTGAAAATGGCGGTGAAAGATGCTATTTTGAAGACAACGATTTTTATGCCGGCGAAAGAGATATTGCCATAAACGGGTTGGTATGGATGGGCTCAGCAACTGAAATGAGCACCCAAATTGACAATATACTAAGCAAGGAGTTTAAAGCTATAAAGTTAAAAATTGGTGCCATTGATTTTAAAGAAGAAGTGGCTCTGATTAAGTATATAAGAACTAAATATGATTCAACTGAAGTTGAGATAAGGCTTGATGCAAATGGTGCTTTTACACCTGACGAAGCGCTTGAAAAGCTTAAAGTATTAGCTGAATACGATATACACTCTATTGAGCAGCCAATAGCCGCAGGTAATTGGGAGGCAATGGCGCAGTTGGTAAAAAAATCGCCAATTGATATTGCACTTGACGAGGAACTTATTGGTATTACTTCATATGAAGACAAAGAAAAGCTGTTAAAAGCCATTAGGCCAGAATTTATTATAATCAAACCATCGTTGCTTGGCGGTTTTGGACTTAGTGAAGAATGGATGGACATTGCGGATGACCTACACATTGGTTACTGGATAACATCTGCGCTTGAGAGTAACATTGGGTTAAACGCAATAGCTCAATGGGTAAGCGATCTAGATCAAACGCGTCCGCAAGGGTTGGGTACAGGATCATTATACAGTAATAATATTAAAAGCCCCTTAATAATTGATAGTGGCTTTTTAAGATATGATGTTGACCGAGACTGGGATTTAGATTTGCTAGATCTTTAATTGAGAATTGTAAATTTTATTTTTATTATACCGAATAAAATCACGTTATTGTTACAGGATTTAAAAGGATATTTATGGAATCAGCAAAACTTGTTGAGAAAGAGATCATTGAAACATTAAAGTTTCCGAGCGGTGAAGTTTTGGTTGACGATAACAAAATTGAAACTCGCAAAAAAGAATTAAAAAAAGCGCTTTCGTTAGGTAATTTAAATAAGGTTAAGGTTAAAATCACTTTTGAAGATGATGAATGCCTTAAACAAGTAGATACTACTATTTGGGCCATTACCGAAAAAAACATAGTTCTAAAAGCTGGTAGAATCATTCCAATTCATAGAATCCATCAACTTTCGTTTTTATAGGGAGATCATAGTTCATTCATTAAAACTTGCATTTCGTTTACTAAAACAAGCTAGTGATTAAATACTAAGCGCTGAGCAAAAAGCGCTAAAGTAAGTTTGAAGCTAAATGGATAATTATGCTTGAAAAAATAAATAAGCAGAAAATAAAACGTGAAAGTTTTTGGGAAGATGTAATTATAGGGATTTCTATTCTTCTTGGATTATATGGTGTAATAATGGCTGTTCTTTCCCTTTAGTTATTTTTCATTTCAAAACATGGTTTCATTATGCTTTAACTTTTAAGTAAGTAGTATCTAAATAGATTCGGTAAAAATGGAACCCTTCAAAAACGTATTCAATCCTAAGTTTTTCGCGTCTTTTTGCAAAGAACTAAAGGCTGTATATCCTGCTTTTGATGAAGTAGGCTTTACAAATCAAATCTTTGACGATAAATGGGAAAGCAGGGAACTGAAACAGCGCATGCGCCACACCACATTGGTACTTCACGATTTCTTGACTCAGGAGTATGTAAAGGATCTGGAGATTCTAGTAAAAGTGGCAGAACAAGCAATAAGTACGGTAAACACCACCGAAGGATTAGCCTACCTTTTTATTCCTGATTATTTAGAGATTTATGGCATTGAGCATATAGAAATCAGTCTTAACGCCATGAAAACCATTACGCAATTGTCTAGCTGTGAGTTTGCAATTAGGCCGTTTATTATTCAATACCCAAATGAGGTAATTCCAGTTTTGTACGAATGGGCCAGAGATGAAAACGAGCATATTAGACGATTGGCAAGTGAAGGTTCAAGACCGCGACTTCCTTGGGGACAGGCGATAAAGGCTTTAAAACAAGACCCCACTCCTATTCTTAAATTGCTTAACCTACTTAAAGATGATGAATCAGAGTACGTTAGGCGCAGCGTTGCTAACAACCTGAACGATATTTCTAAGGACCATGCTAAGCTGGTAATTGAAATGGCCGAAAGTTGGATTGGGCAATCGAAGGAAGTGGATTGGGTGGTGAAGCACGCTTGCCGTACCTTATTAAAAGCAGGTAATCAGCAGGTAATGCGCTTATTTGGATATGGATCTAGTAATGAGCTAAAAGTGACGCATTTTAAAATTACAAACCCTAATGTAAGCCTTGGCGAGTATGTAAACTTTGAATTTTACTTGATAAACTGCGCCAAAGAAGACAAAAAAGTACGACTTGAATACGCCACCTACTTTTTATTGAAAAATGGAGAGCATAGCCGAAAAGTATTTAAGATCAGCGAAAAGGAATATGCAGCTGAAAGCACCACCAAAATTGAAAGAAGACAACATTTTAAACCCATTACTACAAGAGTTTATTACCCAGGTTTACACAAAATAGCCATAATAGTAAATGGAGTTGAATATGGTGAAGCCGAATTTAAACTAGTGATTTAATTGTAACAAAATCAAATATCTGATCGGGTTTTAACTATAGAGAAAAGATGAATCAAGGTATGCCAAATTTAAAAACAGCTTTAAAAGAGACTGTCTGAGTTGCTGTTAGCTTTTTTGAATTGATAGCTACTTCACAATTCTAACCTTTCCTGTAGTAAAGAAAGTGCGCTTGCGATCTTTACTAATATAGCCACTATATGAGCATTTGTATAAGTACTGGTCAACAGGGCAATTGGCTTCTTTAAAAGTACCATCCCATTGAGATTGAATATTATAAGATTCAAAAATGCATTGCCCCCAGCGGTTATAAACCTGCAAATGGTAGTCAATCAAGTCTTCGCCAATTCCAGCGAATGAATCATTGAGACCATCACCATTTGGAGAGAAGGCATTGGGAAAATAAAGTGATGGTGGGCAGCGTCTTTTCACCTCAGTTGAATCGCTAGTAGCACAACCTCTAAAATCATCTACCACCACGAAATACTCGCCGAGCTCAGCTACTTCTATCCACTGTGTTGTATCACCTGTAGGATGCCACAAATACTTGCTAAACCCCTTACCTGCGTTTAGTTCAATCAACTCGTTTTCAAAAGGACATAAAAAATACTCATCACCCAAGTTGGCCCAAATACTCTCGTTATGATTTATTGAAATACAACTTGAACTTTTACAGCCGCCTTGATCAATAGTTAAACAATAATTACCGGTATCATTAACGTAAATAAAACTATCGGTTTGGTTTCCACTGTTCCATAAGTATTGTGCACTATCACTTGCTTTAAAACCTATTCTTAGCGAATCTTGAAAGCAAATGCTTGTATCCGCACCAAGGCTAAAGTTAAGGGGCTGGGTAATGCTAAAATTACCTTCTACTGAATCTAAACTATTACAAAACTCCCAGTAAAACTAGTACTTGTACTCCCCTACTGATAAACCAGTAATGGTAATTCTGGTACCGAAATAGATAACACCATTGATTTGCCAATAGTATGTACCTATACCGCCAAGGGTGTCTTTTACTTCAATTTCAAAAGGCTTGCCTTCACAGCTTGAAACTATCTCAATTTCAGGCTCTTCATTAAAACACTCTTCATAGGTATAATCTTGTATAAAGTTAGGAAAATGGAAATTGCTTGAAATACCATCGCCAAGGTTCAGCGCTCCGTATTCGTATTCGCAGTTTGAGCCAAACTCGTTGGGTTTCTTAATTACATCAACCCTATTTCCGGGTATGCCCACCGTATGAGTAGCAATATAAATTTTACCATCGGGGCCTAGTTGCAGTTCATTAAAATTATAAGGTTCTTGCCTAATTAGGTCAACTGTTTCATTTTCAACATCAATTTGAACCAATTGGCTTACCCCAACCGAATAGGTAGCGTACAAGTACTCATTATTTGGAGACCATGCCAAACCATAAGCATACTCACCATTGCTGCGGGTAAACACCTTATAATCGCGCAAAACGCCGCACCTATTGTCAACTTTCAAAACAACCACTTGGGCAAAATTGAAATCGGCAGCGTATTCTGAAACTGCCAAATAACTTCCGTCGCTATTGCTAACCATATCGCCTACGGCACTTAGGTTTTGCGCAACAGGCGACACTACAGGAGTGGAAGCCATACTATCAGAATTTAAACTGAAGGCTTCTATGGCATTATTAACCGTATTAAAACTTAAGACCCAAAAAGCACCATTCGCACAATTATGCACTGCGGTAAGGCATGATAGGTTTCCACGATAAACCACTCCAACAGGGTTTATGGATATGGTCTCACTATTTGGAGTAACCGTTATATTGTATAAACTCAAATCTTTTTGACCCATTGGACCACCAACACCCGAAAGTGTAAGCAAATACCATTCGTAAGCCTTTTTCGGATGGTTTAGAATCAATACATCAAAACTTGATTTGCCACTATCTATTTGAGCAATTTGTAAATGGGCCGAATTTCTAATTTCAAAGCCGTTGGTATAAAAAAGCATTTTGCCACTAACGGGATGATTTGCCGTTGCAGATGCCCTGTTATACTGTGTAAGTACATTGTTAGATAATACCTGGGGGCTTCCAGAATCGAAACTAATAGCTGCTCCCTTGCCAAAATACCAGTTGTTTTTTTGGGTTTGCGCCCATGAGAAATGAGTAGCAATTAAAATGAGAAATGTAAGCAACGCTTTTAGGTGCATTTACCAATAAGTGAGATGAGCTTTAAAGGTTGCATAGGTGTTGGCTAAAGGTTGGTAATTAATAAATTCGTGTAGGATCAAATGCTTAATGGCAAATTGAAATCAATCAAATACTTTTTCATTTTTATAATCTTGGCGGCATGCCAAGGGAATAGCGCAAAGTTGAAACCTATGAATATTACAAATCAAGCGGCATTGGAAAACGACAAAATCAAGGATTACAAATTTTTAGATTGCATGTACCAAGACTCTTACTTCCCAAAGTTTTTGGTTGACAAATGCAAAAACATTTTACTGAGTTTGTGTAATGAAATTGAATCGCAAAAACCAGCAGAACTAAGCCAATTATATAAACTGAGCCATAGAGCCACCGACCAACTAAACGATTTACAAGAAGAGTTTTTTGCCAATGGTAGCGAAATAGAAACTGGCGCCAGAGAATGCTTGGCATTAGACTTTGAAGCTATTGCAATTGCATATGGTTTTGAAGCAGATATTGAAGAGCTGATTGCAACTAGAGATTGGTAATGGCCTGAGCGACATGAATTCGAAGAACAGGTAAAACTGTTTACACACTTTTTAGGATAGTGTCGTTGCATGGGGTAATTTAAATATGGTCTATCTCAAAGACCTAAAACATCCTTTATCCTTTCGCTCAGTTTTTAGTAAACACTAAAATAATCTTTGGCTCAGGTTCAATATTTTTAGTGTACCACGGCGGCACATTGCCGGGGTTGCCATTTAATTGGTGCTTGGCCTGTAAACCAAATCCCGCATCATTAAAAATACGTACTACAGCTTCTTCATTAAGAATTGTTGCCTTGCACATTTCATTATAGCTAGACTCTTCAACAAAAGGTTCATAAACATATATCTGTCCTTTTGATTTTAATTTGCTTTTTATATCAGCAAGCATTTCATCCTTTTTTGAGAAATGGTGAAACGTTTCTCTGATTATTATTTTATCAAAGTAATTCTGTGGCAAATTGGTGGACTGGTAATTTCCCAGTACATATTGAATAGTGTTTGTTTGATGGCTCTTTCTTTTTTCGGTATAAGCATTAACCACCACATCAATGTTGCGAATTTGCCTTCTATCAATGTCTTCAGCATAAATCTCTAGGCTATCGTATGCTAACATTAGATATGCTTCAAACCACCCTGATCCACATCCTATATCGGCTATTTTTTCGCCTGGATTAAAGTTATAAATCGAAAACTCTTGTTGAGCCAAAATCCTGATACTATCATCATTCGCTATGTAGCCGCTGTTGAGCAAAATAGCCTTGTATGCCTTGCTCCCTTTTTTAACAGAACATGACACGCAAAGCAGCACCGTGAATAAATAAAATAGTTTCATTGACAATTAGGATTATTTGTGCAGCATATTGAATTACACCCTCAATTTATCAATAATTATGAATTTAATGACAATCGCACTTCTTGACCCTGTTCTTTTCTTTGAATACCAAGCTCTAGTTAAAAGTCAATCTTATTAACCTGAGTTCGATTAATAAAACGAGCCAAATAATAGCTATTTTAACTTTTTAATCTGAATTCGTGTTA